>DATBCR010000331.1:0-17452 GCA_036270375.1 Pseudonocardiaceae bacterium
CGCCGGTTCGGTGGCGATCTTGTCCAGTGCGTCGTACAGCAGTGCCGTGCCTGGCTTGCCGGCGGCGGCCGGGGGCTGGGTGGATGACGGAGCGCACGCGACGGCGGCGTTGACATCCGATGCCTTGGCGATGACCTTCGTCCACACGAGCGCGACAGCCAACCCGAGCAGCGCGACGATCACGATCGCCGGGATCGGCTTCCGCTTGCGGTACCGCGCCTTCTGGCGTACCCGGGTGTCGCCTCCGGAGACCACGGCCTTCCTCCCTGGCATCGCACCTCGACTCGCTCGCCGAGGGTGCTGCGACCTGACTACAAGACCTACTACAACCCGCTGTGACTTGCAGGACGACCGGTTCTGTCGATGCTGATCAGCCTAGGCGGGTCCGCCCGACCGGGTGCACTTGGCTCACCCGTTGCGGTGCTGTCATGTTGTTGTCATGTTCGTCTCGTCTGTTGTCGCTGGTGGCGACTGTTCGGCTGCGCTGGGTGAGTGACCCGTCTATCGCACCATGTGTGGGAGGACGTCGGCAAGGCGCCACACGTTGCCTGAGGAGGGCTATCTCACCGAGTTGGACCCAACTGGGTGATCCGAGGTGTGTAACTGGCCGGAGTGGGCTACCCTCTGGCCGCTCCACATGTCGGCGGCTTCACCCGGATCGATTCGGATGAGGGGGGTCGGCGGGTGATTTGCAGCGAGAGTTCCGTCACTTTCGGCGGCGGGCACAAAATGCTGCGTTGAGACGTTGAGCAGCGCACAACACCAGTCTCCGTGTGACCGCAGGGGTGAGGAAGATGGCGACCGACTACGACGCTCCGCGCCGCAGCGAGGCCGATGAGCTTGCCGAGGATTCTCTGGAGGAGCTCAAGGCTCGGCGCAACGAGAACCAGTCAGGTGTCGTCGACGTGGACACGGACGCTCCTGACGAGAACTTCGAACTGCCAGGTGCGGACCTGTCCGGCCTGTCCGGTGAGGAGTTGACCGTCAAGGTGCTGCCGAAGCAGGCCGACGAGTTCACCTGCTCGAAGTGTTTCCTGGTGCACCACCGAAGCAGATTGGCCGAGCAGAACAAGGGCCAGTACATCTGCCGCGACTGCGCCTGACCGAACCGGCACCGGTTCGGCCACGTCCGAACGCACCACAACCCTGGGCACCCATCCGATCCGGTGGGTGCCCAGGGGCTTTTCCCTGTTCAGGCCGGGTTCGACTGCTCGGTGTCCGTCGGCGGGTCGTCGTGTGACGGCCGGTTCGCGTTCAGCGCGGCCACCAGTTGCTCCGGATGCCGGGTGCTGAGCAGCCAGTACGGCGTCGGATCGTGCTCGTCGGTCAGCTCGATCCACACCATCGGGCCGACCCAGCTCCGGTGCAGTGCGAACGCGGCCGGGTCGAACGCCGGTCCGAGCACCTTCCGCTTCAGGTTGGCCGGGATTATCTGCGTCTCACCGGCGAACTCCAGCGGCAGGTGCGCATCGCCGACCCACACCTCGCCGTCGCGTACCTCGACCTTCGCGCTGCTGAACCGCCACAGCAGCAACAGCGTCAGCGGGATCGTGACCAGGTACGGCAGCCAGCCCCGCACCCCTGGGTACCCCATGTTCACCTCGGCCGCGAGCAGGCCCGCCGCCAGCAGCGGCAGCAGCCAGTGCCACCAGGGCAGATACAGCCGTTCACGGAACACCGCGACAGGTGCCCCCCGGCCGCCCACACTCGCTCCGGCGCCGGTTGACGCCGTACTCGCACCGTCTGTCACGCGCTCAGGGTAGTCTCGCGGCCCGTGTCCAGCGTCGAGGTGTTGCTGTCCCGGATCGACCCAGGCGTGCCGCTACCGTCCTACGCCCAACCGGGTGATGCCGGTGCGGACCTGGTGACCACGACAGATGTCGTCATCCCACCCGGTGAACGGGCCGTCGTCGGCACCGGTATCGCCGTGGCCATCCCGGACGGCTACGCCGCGTTCGTGCACCCACGCTCCGGCCTGGCCGCCCGCGCCGGGCTGTCGGTGGTGAACACCCCTGGCACCATCGACGCCGGCTATCGAGGCGAGATCAGGGTCTGCCTCGTCAACCACGACCTGCGCGAGCCGATCACGCTGCACCGTGGCGACCGGATCGCACAGCTGGTCGTGCAGCGGGTCGAACACGCCATCTTCCGCGAGGTGGCCGACGTACACACCCTGCCGGACTCCGCACGCGGTGCCGGCGGCTATGGCTCGACCGGCGGGCATGCCACGCTGAGCGGGCGGGTGGACGCCCGCAGCGGACTGGGGACGGAGCACTAGTGGGGATCTTCGGCCGGGAACGGCGGGGTCGGCACGGCACCGAGCCGGACACCGACCCGACGGACGACTACGCGGACTTCACCGGCGACGGCCGCTACACCACCGACGACGGCTACTTCGACGAGTCCGGCGACGAGTACGACGGCGACGGCCCACTGGCCGGTCCGTACGACGAGGACGAGGTCCCGGACGACGGCCTCGCCCGGCTCGACCTCGGCTCGGTCCGCCTGCCCCTGCCACCGGACGCCCAGGTCCAGGTCGAGATGGACCCTCAGGGACCGCTGCGGGCCGTGCACATCCTGACCCCGAACGGCCGCTTCACCGTCGGTGCCTACGCCGCCCCCAAGTCCGGCGACCTGTGGTCGTCCGTCAGCCGCGAGCTGGCCGATCAGCTGCACACCGACGGCGCCCGGGTCCGCAGGGAATACGGCGAGTGGGGCACCGAACTGGTGGCGTTCGTGAACGACGTGCTGCTGCGGTTCGTCGGCGTCGACGGCCCGAGGTGGATGCTGCGCGCGGTGTCCGCCGGTCCCAAGGACACGTCCGCCAAGGCCGCCGAGGAACTGCGGGACATCGTCCGGGACGCGGTCGTGATCCGAGGCGGCCAGCCGATGCCGGTGCGCACCCCGCTGCCGCTGAGCCTCCCGGACGAGATCGCCCAGCACATCGACCAGGCCAAGGCCGAGGCCGAGGCCGAACAGCACTGACACGTCCACGTTCTTCCTGGCCTTCTTGCCGCATTTCGTGCACGCCGGACACGGCGCGAAGCTGGCGGGCGGACCACAGTGGGCGTCCCGCCAGAAAGCGGTGTCCGGCCTGGCGCTGGCACGGCCCTCGTGATCGCGGACCGGAACTGAACCGGCTGTCGCGGACGCGCTGAGCGGGACCGATACTGTCCGCCGTGGTGACGAGCGAATCAGGCGAGCCGACGGCGGCGGCACTCCGCAACCGGCTGCTGCGGGCACGGGTGGCCGGTGCGCAGCGCGTCACCAACGCCGAGTTGTTCTTCGACCTGGTCTACGTCTTCGCGATCACCCAGCTGTCCCGTTTCCTCGGCGCGGACCTGACCTGGCACGGCGGCCGCCACGCACTGATCCTGCTGTTCGCGGTCTGGACGGCGTGGATCTACACGGCGTGGGTGACGAACTGGCTGCACCCGGACGCCCGCGCCGTTCGCGTGATGCTGCTCTCGGTGATGCTGGCTAGCCTCGTCGTGTCGGCCGCCCTGCCGGCCGCGTTCGGCGACCGTGGCCTCGTCTTCGCGGTCACGTACGTGATCATGCAGCTCGGCCGGACGGTGTTCGTGCTGTTCGCGGTGCGCGCAGATGCCGGGCTGCTGCGCAACTTCCAGCGGATCTGCGTGTGGCTCGTGCTGTCCGGCGCGTGCTGGCTGGTTGGCGCCTACCTGGCGGGCAGTGGGCGGGACCTGCTCTGGCTGGCCGCCGTACTCGTCGACTTCGTCGCCCCTGTCGTGGGCTTCTACGCGCCAGGTCTCGGCCGTTCCACCACCACGGACTGGACCATCGCCGGTGACCATCTCGCGGAACGCTGCCAGCTTTTCATGATCATCGTGCTCGGCGAGTCCATTCTGGACACCGGATCCACGCTGGCATCGGTGACGTTCACGGCGGCCCGCGTGACCGCGTTCGTGTTCGCGTTCATCGCGACCGTCGCGCTGTGGTGGGTCTACTTCGATCGGGCGGCCGAGGACAGCAGCCGGGCGATCGCGTCGTCAGACGACCCCGGCCGGCTCGGCCGCTCCGCCTACACGTACTACCACCTGCCGATGGTGGCCGGCGTCATCCTCACCGCGGTCGCCGACGAACGGGTGATCGCGCACCCCACCGAGCACAGCGGAATCCAGAGCACGCTGGTGATCCTCGGCGGTCCGGTGCTGTTCCTCGTCGGCCACGTCCTGTTCAAACTCGCTGTGTTCCAACGGCTTTCGGTGCCAAGGCTGGTCGCGATCGTGGTACTGATCGCGATGCTGCCGCTCGGTGCCGTCGTGTCACCGCTGCTGCTCGGCGTGTTCGCGACCGTCGTCGTGGTGGCGGTCGTCGTCGCCGACCTGATCATGTACCCGCACCGCGAGGTCCAGCCCGGCCAGCGCGGCCCGTCCCAGCACGGCCGGATCGGCGCCAAGCTCCGCGAACGTGATGGTGCGCAGGACGGCTGACGGCAGGGCCTCGGCCCATTGCCGGGCCACCGCCACCGGATGAACCGGATCGTCGACGCACCCGGCCACCCCGGCCGGCACGGTGAGGCGGCCGAGCAGTTCCGGCGTCGGCGCCGGCCGCCGTGCCGCGACCCGCAGCGACTCGGCCAGCCCGTCGCCGGCCCGCCGCCACGACCGGTCCAGCTCCCGCGCCAGCCACCCCGGCACGCCCGCCACCGCCGCCGCGATCGTCCGGTCGATGCCGTCCGCGTCCACCGCGTCGGCGCCGGTCAACGCGGCCACCGAGCCGGGTGCGGCACCCGGCGGCCCGAGCCAGCCGGGCATCGCGAGCAGCAGCCCGGCACACCGGTCCGGGTTGGCCACGGCCCACTCGGCGGCCAGGTGCGCGCCGAACGAGATACCGCCGGCCAGGATCGTGCCGTGCCGCCGGGCGGCCGCGTCCAGCACCGCGATGTGCCGCGCGGCCAGTTCGGCGCCCGGACAGGGCCGTGGTGCCTCGACACGCAGTCCCGCCGAGGTCAGCGGCCCCGCGAACACACTTCGGACGAACACCTCGTCCGATCCGGTACCGGGCAGCAGGACGGCCGTTTCGACCGCTCGGCGCAGCCCCGTGAGTGTCACCGGGATCATCCTTCCTTGGGGCATCGATGCGGGCTCGAGCGCGGTTACGCTGGCTGTAGGCGGGCCGAGTCGGGGCGGCCCCACAACTATCCGGGAGCACGGAGATGTCCACCACGAAGGACGGCTACTGGCGGCGTCTGGCACGCAGGCTGAGCAGTGACGTCGCCGAGCTGGATGCCGATGACCTGTCCCGCGAAGCCGAGGAGGCCGGCGCGACACCGGCCCGCAACTGCCGCTGCGGCGAGGAGGTCACCGTCCGGGGTCGGCTGCGCAGCGTCGAACTGTGTCCGAAGGATGCCAATGCCACCCTGGAAGCCGAGTTGTACGACGGCACGGAAGGGGTAACCCTGGTCTGGCTTGGGCGGCGCAGTATCGCCGGTATCGAGCCCGGCCGTACGATCAAGGCGACCGGCCGGATGGCGGTCCGTGACGGTCACAAGGTCTTGTACAACCCCTACTACGAACTGCAGACGACGTCATGACCCCCAGCTCGGCGGGATGACGTGGACCGACGCTGGCACGCCATGCGGCTCACCCCGGGCCGCCGACACAGATCGAGTACGCATGACCGCAGCAGGGCCGACGCCCGCAGAGCAGTCCACCATCCCGGCGCGGGATGACCCGTCGACAGACGTAGCCGCCGAAGCGGACGATGAGAACAAGCCGAGCCCGACGCTGCTGGAACAGATGGGCGGCGTCAGCGGGCTGGTCTACTCGTCCGTCCCGGTGCTGGTGTTCGTCGGCGTCTACCTGCCCACGTACAGCCTGGCGGCGGCGATCTGGGCGTCCGTCGGCAGCGCGGTGGCCATCCTCGTGTGGCGGATCATTCGCAAGGAACCCGTGCAGCCGGCCATTTCCGGCCTGTTCGGTGTGGCCATCGCCGCGTTCATCGCCTACCGCACCGGGTCCGCCCGGGGTTACTTCCTGTTCGGCATCTGGACCAGCCTCGCCTACGGCGGCGCGTTCCTTGCGTCCGTCGTGGTGCGCTGGCCGCTGGCCGGGGTGGCCTGGTCCGTGCTGAACGGCACCGGCACGGGCTGGCGTGCCGACCGCCTCAGCCGCCGCTACTACGACGTGGCGACCGTGGTGTGGGTGGTGGTGTTCGGCGCTCGGTTCGTGGTGCAGCACTGGCTGTACGCCACGAACCAGGTCGGCTGGCTCGCGTTCGCCCGGATCGCGATGGGCTGGCCGCTGACCGCGATCGCCGCGCTGGTCACGGTGTGGGCGGTCCGCAAGGCCGACCTGCGCACGAAAGTCCTGGCCGAACCGGAAGCCGCGGCTGATCCCGACTCGACCCCGACCGAGTCGACCGTTCCCGAGTCGGCCGTGCCGGAGGCATGAGGGGCACTCACGACACGGCGGCGGACCGCCTGCGCACCTTCGTCCGCAGCCCGGCCGGCAGATCGGACACGACAGCCAGCCGGGACAGCAGGTCGGGTTCCGTTGTCAGCGCGCGGAACATCAGCCCGATGGTCACGTCGTGCGCCGGCCGGTTCGTCACCACCACCCGGTCACCGGCGGCCACCAGACCGGGCCGCAGCACCCGCAGGTAGGCGCCGGGCGTCGCACGTGCGGTGAACGTCCGGACCCAGCGCGGCACCGCCATCCGGGCCGCGAACGTGGCGCAGGGAATCCGCGGCACGCTGACCTGCAGCACCAGTTCCGCGCCGATCTCCCAGTGCTCGCCGGCCAGCGCGCCGGTCACGTCGACGCCGACGGTGGTCAGGTTCTCGCCGAACGCCCCCGCGGCCAGCGGCCTGTCCAGCTCGGCCTGCCAGAACGCCAAGTCCTCCCGTGCGTAGGCGTAGACCGCCTGGTCGTTCCCGCCGTGGAATTTCGCGCTCGCGATCTGGTCGGTCACCAGCCCGCTGACGCCCCGTTTCGGCCCCGGCGCCCGCACCAGCACCGGCCCGTCGGCCGACCTCTTGTCGATCCCGGACGACCCGACCTTCGGCGTCAGCGGCCGCACCACCCCGACGTTCACCGACTCGACGACACCCACCCGCACACGGTATCCCGGCCGTCCGACAACCCACGATCCGTTTTTGGCCTACCGTTCGATGATCGCCGGCAGCCCGACCGCCTCGCGGATGGCCGGCTCGACATCGGGTGACGCCACGAAAAGCAGCTCGTCACCCGCCTCGACCGTGTCGTCCTCGGTCGGCACGATCACCCGGCCGCCACGCAGGATCGCCACCAGCGCCGCGTCGTGCGGCAGCCCGATGCTCCGGGCCCGCTTGCCCGCCAGCGGCGTGCCCTCCGTCAGCGTGACCTCCACCAGGTTGGCCTGGCCCTGCCGCAACGTCATCAGCTGCACCAGCCCGCCGATGCTGACCGCCTCCTCGACCATCGCGGCGAGGATCCGCGGTGTGGACACCGCGACGTCCACCCCCCACGCGTCGGTGAACAGCCACTCGTTGCGCGGATCGTTCACCCTGGCCACCACCCGGTTCACCGCGAACTCGGTCTTGGCCAGCAGCGACACCACGACGTTGACCTTGTCGTCACCGGTGGCCGCGATCATCACGTCACACGTGGCCAGCCCGGCCTCCTCGAGCGAGGACAGCTCACAGGCGTCCGCGAGCACCCACTCGGCCTGCTCGACCACGGGCGGGTCGAACTGCTTGGCCTCCCGCTCGATCAGCATCACCTGGTGCCCACCGGCGACCAGTTCCTGGGCGATGGACCGACCGACCGCACCGGCCCCGGCAATCGCGACCCGCATCAGTGCCCTTCCTCGTCTGGCCGGCGCGCCGCCGCCGCGGTCACATCGGTGATGGTGCCGGACAGCGCGGCGACGTAGACCACGTCGTCGGCCTGCAGCACGGCCTTCGCGGTCGGCAGCACACCGGTGCCGAACCGCATGATGAACGCCACCCGGCCGCCGGTGACCTCCTGGATCTCCCGGATCGAGTGGCCGACCCAGCCCGGATGCAGGGGCAGTTGCAGCACCGCGACCGAGCCGGTCGGCTCCCGCCACGCGCTGGCCGTGCCCTCCGGCACCAGGGTCCGCATGAACCGGTCCGTCGTCCACGGCACGGTGGCCACGGTCGGGATGCCGAGCCGCTCGTAGACCGCGGCCCGTTTCTCGTCGTAGATCCGGGCGACCACGTTGTCGATGCCGAACGTCTCCCTTGCCACCCGCGCCGCGATGATGTTCGAGTTGTCCCCGTTGGACACCGCCGCGAACGCGCCCGCCCGCTCGATACCGGCCTTGACCAGCACGTCCCGGTCGAACCCGTTGCCGATGTGGTACGTGCCGTGGAAGTCGGTGCCGAGCCTGCGGATCGACCGTTCTTCCTTGTCGATCACGGCCACGGTGTGTTCGAGACGTTCCAGCGCATGCGCCAGCGACGACCCCACCAGGCCGCAGCCCATGATCACCACGTGCACGACATTGCCTCCCTCTGCGGACCGCGCAGACCGTACCGAACGCCGACCGGGGCATCGCAAGTGATCACCGTGGAACGGCCGGCGGGGTGGCCACGCTGCGAACGTACCGCCGCCGGGCCGGTTCCGTCGGCGAGCGCATAGTCTCTTGATTCGTGTTGAAGCTATCGACGGTGGCCAAGCGGTTGATGCTCGGCCGGCCGGTGCGCAGTGACCGGCTCTCGCACACGCTGTTGCCCAAGAGCATCGCGCTGCCGGTCTTCGCGTCCGACGCCCTTTCCAGCGTCGCGTACGCGCCGGAGGAGATCTTCCGCACGCTGAGCGTCTCCGGGTTGTCGGCGTACGCGTTCGCGCCGTGGATCGGTGTCGTGGTGGCCATCGTGATGCTGACCGTTGTCGCGTCGTACCGGCAGAACGTGCACGCGTATCCCAGTGGTGGCGGCGACTACGAGGTGGCCACGACGAACCTCGGCGGCCGGTTCGGGCTGACCGTGGCCAGTGCGCTGATGGTCGACTACATCCTCACCGTTGCGGTGTCCACGTCGTCAGGTATCGCCAACATCGGGTCGGCCGTCCCGTTCATGGGCGCGCACGTCACGCAGTTCTGCATCGCCGTGATCGCGCTGCTGACCGTGATGAACCTGCGTGGCGTTCGGGAGTCCGGCGCGGCTTTCGCGATTCCCACCTACGGGTTCATGGCCGGCATCTTCGTCATGGTCGTCTGGGGTCTCGTCCGGTCCGCGTCGGGCGCGAAGATCGAGGCGGAGAGCGCGCACTTCCACCTGGCCGCGTCGAACACCGGGTTGGTCGGGTTCGGCTTCATGTTCCTGATCCTGCGGTCGTTCTCGTCCGGCTGCGCCGCGCTGACCGGGGTCGAGGCGATCAGCAACGGCGTGCCCGCGTTCCGGAAACCCAAGTCCCGCAACGCGGCCACCACACTGCTGCTGATGGGCACCATCGCGGTCGCGATGTTCCTCGGCATCATCGCGCTGGCCCGGCTGACGCACGTGAACTTCGCCGAGGACCCGGCGACGCAGCTGATCGGCGCCCCGCACGGCTACCAGCAGAAGACGATGATCGCGCAGGTGGCGGCGGCGGTGTTCAGCAACTTCCCGCCCGCGTTCTACTTCCTGTCGTTCGTCACGGGCCTGATCCTGGTGCTGGCCGCGAACACCGCGTTCAACGGTTTCCCCGTGCTCGGCTCGATCCTGGCCCAGGACCACTACCTGCCCCGCCAGTTGCACACAAGGGGCGACCGGCTGGCGTACAGCAACGGGATCCTGTTCCTCGCGGTGTTCGCCGGTGTGCTGATCATCGCGTTCAACGGTGACGCGACCCGGCTCATCCAGCTCTACATCGTGGGTGTTTTCGTGTCGTTCAACTGTAGCCAGGCCGGCATGATCCGGCACTGGAACCGCTTGCTGCGCAACGAAACCGACCGCTCCGAACGGCGGCGGATGCGGCGGTCGCAGACCATCAACGCGTTCGGCCTGTGCATGACCGCGCTGGTGCTGGTGATCGTCGTCGTGACGAAGTTCCTGACCGGCGCGTGGATCGCGATCGCCGCGATGGTCGCGTTCTTCGTCCTGATGAGCGGCATCCGCAAGCACTATTCGCGGGTGGCGGAGGAACTGGCCGCGTCCACAGAGGACGACACGGTGCTGCCGGCGCACAACCACGCCATCGTGCTGGTGTCCAAACTGCACCTGCCGACCCTGCGGGCGCTGGCCTACGCGCGGGCGACCCGGCCGGACACGCTGGAGGCGCTGACCGTCAACGTGGACGAGGCGGACACGCGGGACCTGATGGCGCGGTGGGCGGAGGAGGACTTCCGGGTGCCGCTGAAGGTGTTGGAGTCGCCGTACCGGGAGATCACCCGGCCGGTGCTGGAGTACGTCCGCCGGATGCGCAAGGACAATCCGCGCGACGTGCTCACGGTGTTCATCCCGGAGTACGTGGTCGGCCGGTGGTGGGAGCAGATCCTGCACAACCAGAGCGCGTTGCGGCTCAAGGGACGGCTGCTGTTCCAGCCGGGCGTGATGGTGGTGAGCGTGCCGTGGCAGCTCGCGTCGTCCGCGAAGGCGAAGGCACGGGCGCAGCGTGGCGTCCAGGCGTCCGCGGCGCCCGGCGCGGTCCGGCGTGGGCTGCAACAGCGCGGATCCCAGCCGCGTGTGGGTCAATCACCGGACAAGCCCCTTGAGAAGCCGGTGGATAAGACGTCGTGACAGATGCTGTCGAACCGGTTGGCTGGGTCGGGCGGCGGATCGAGGTGGATGTCGGCGCGGTGGCACACGGCGGGCACTGCGTCGCGCGCGCCGAGGGCCGAGTGGTGTTCGTGCGGCACGCGTTGCCGGGCGAACGGGTCGTCGTCGAGATCACCGAGGACCACGGCGGTTCGTTCTGCCGTGGCGACGCCGTCGACATCCGCACCGCGTCCGTGGACCGCGTCGACCCGCCGTGCCCGCTGGCCCGCCCGAGTGGCTGCGGCGGCTGCGACTGGCAGCACGCGGCCCCGGCCGCGCAGCGGGACCTGAAAGCGTCCGTGATCGCCGAACAGTTGCGCCGTCTGGCCGGCATCGACTGGCGCGTGGTGGTCGAGGAACTGCCCGGCGGGCCATTGCACTGGCGGACCCGGTTGCGGCTGGCCGTGGCCGCCGACGGCCGGGCCGGCATGCGCGCCCACCGCAGCCACCGGGTGCTGCCGCTTGCCGACTGCCCGATCGCCGTGCCCGGCCTGCTCGACGGGGTGGTGGACGAGCGGTGGCCGGCCGACGTCGAGATCGAGACGGTCACCGACGACGCGGGCCACCGGCACATCGCCCGCCGCGAGCCGGTGGCAGCGACCCGACGCTGGCGGACCCGCTGGCGCGAGGGCGGGCAGGCCGAGCAGCACGCGGCCCGGCGCGTGTGGCGGCTGCGCGCGGACGGCTTCTGGCAGGTGCATCCCGCCGCCGCCGACATGCTGGCCGCTGTGGTGGGGGAGTGGGCCGCTTTGTCGGCAGGGCAACGGGCCTGGGACCTGTACGGCGGCGTCGGCCTGTTCGCGGCCGTGCTGGCCGGGCAGGTCGGCGCGACCGGCTCGGTGGTGCTGGTGGAGGCGTCCCGGCCGGCCGTGACCGACGCCGAGACGAACCTGGCCGACCTGCCGCAGGTGCGGTGCGTCGCCAACCGGGTCGAGCAGGCGATGGTCAACGGCGCGGTCGGCGACCGGCATCCCGACGTGGTCGTGCTCGACCCGCCGCGCAAGGGCGCCGGCCGGATGGTGACCGACGCCATCGCGGGTCACCGGCCGGACCGGGTGATCTACGTCGCGTGCGATCCTGCCGCGCTGGCAAGGGATGTGGCCACGTTCGCCGGCCACGGCTACCGGTTGACGCGGCTGCGCGCGTTCGACGCGTTCCCGATGACCCACCACGTGGAGTGCGTCGCGCTGCTGATCCCGTCCTGACGGATCGAGTTCGTGCGACTGTCGGTGGCTGCTGGCACCATGCCGTCATGGACACCGAACTGACCGCCGACCACCAGGAGCGGCTGGCGACATTCGACCGCGCGGCGGCCGTGGCGACCGCTGTCGTGGCAGGCATTGGCACCGACCAGTTCGACCTGCCGAGCCCGTGCGATGAGTGGACCGTGCGGGGTGTGTTGAACCACATGGTCACCGGCAACCTCATGACCGAGGCGATGGTCGGCGGCCGCCCGCGCCCTGATCGCAATGTCGACCGGTTGGGTGAAGATCCACCGGCCGCGTTCGCCGCGTCGGTGGCCGGCGCGCGGGCCGCGCTGACCGAGCCGGGCCTGATGGAACGGAACGTGACAACGCCGCTCGGTGAGGCGCCCGGGTCGTTCCTGGTGCAGATGCGGGTCGCTGAGCTGGTGGTCCACTCGTGGGACCTGGCCAAGGCGACCGGCCAGCACACCGATCTGGACCCCGAGTTGGCGGCCGACGTGTTAGCCCAGTGGGAGGCCGGGCTCGGCGGTCGGCCGCGTGCGATGACGGCCTTCAAGGAACCACGGACGGTGCCCGCGGACGCCACCGCCGCCGACCGTCTGGCTGGTTACCTCGGCCGTTCCGTTGAGGTGCCGTGACGGTGCGAACAGTTGCCGGCCCTGCCATGCGGATCAGGCGGTCATAGACTGGCTCGACCCCGCGACCGAGGTGAGGTGGAGTTTGGTGTCGATGCTGGAATCCGTGCATGGCCCGGCCGATCTCAAGCGGCTACGACCCGACGAACTGCGACGGCTGGCCACGGAGATCAGGTCGTTCCTGGTGCAGAAGGTGTCCAGAACCGGCGGCCACCTCGGCCCGAACCTCGGCGTCGTCGAGCTGACGCTCGCACTGCACCGCGTGTTCGACTCCCCGCACGACGCCATCGTGTGGGATGTCGGCCACCAGGCGTACGTGCACAAGATCGTCACCGGCCGACACGCCGACTTCGACCGCCTGCGCCAGCGCGACGGCCTGTCCGGCTACCCCAGCCGTGCGGAGAGCGAACACGACCTTGTCGAGAACAGCCACGCCTCCACGGGGCTCTCGTACGGAGACGGCCTCGCGAAGGCGTTCCAGCTCGCCGGCGCCAGGCGGCACGTGGTGGTCGTGGTCGGCGACGGCGCGCTGACCGGTGGCATGTGCTGGGAGGCGCTGAACAACATCGCGGCCGACCCGAACCGCCCGGTGGTGGTCGTCGTCAACGACAACGGCCGGTCGTACTCGCCAACCATCGGCGGCCTTGCCGACTACCTGGCCGCCCTGCGCCTGCGCCCCGGCTACGAACGCGCGCTGGCCGGCGGCAAGGCCGCGCTGCTGAGCACCCCGGTGGTCGGCCGGCCGATCTACACGGCATTGCACGCCGCCAAGCGCGGTCTGAAGGATGCCCTCGCGCCCCAGGGTATGTTCGAGGATCTGGGCCTGAAGTACATGGGACCGGTGGACGGTCACGACATCGCGGCCGTCGAGTCGGCGCTCGCGCGGGCCAAGGCGTTCGGCGGCCCGGTCATCGTGCACGCGGTGACACGTAAGGGAAACGGGTACGCACCGGCCGAGAACCACACGGCCGACCAGATGCACCAGACGGACCCGATGGACCCGGCCACCGGCGCACCCACGAGCGCGAAGAAGCGTGGATGGACGTCGGTGTTCGCGGACGAACTTGTCCACATCGGTGCGGACCGCCCGGACGTGGTCGCGGTGACCGCGGCGATGCTCGGATCGACGGGCCTCGACAAGTTCGCCGAGGCGTATCCGGATCGGTGGTTCGACGTCGGAATCGCGGAGCAGCACGCGATCACGTCGGCGGCCGGCATGGCGATGGGCGGCCTGCACCCGGTGGTGGCGATCTACGCGACGTTCCTGAACCGGGCGTTCGACCAGCTCCTGATGGACGTGGCGTTGCATCGGCAGCCGGTGACGGTGGTACTGGACCGCGCGGGGATCACCGGACCGGACGGCCCGAGCCATCACGGCATGTGGGACCTGTCGATCCTCGGTTTGATCCCCGGCATCCGTGTCGCCGCCCCCCGCGACGCCGACACGCTGCGTACATCGCTGCGCGAGGCGGTAGCGGTGGAGGACGGCCCGACGGTCCTCCGGTTCCCCCGCGGCGCCGTGATCGAGTCGGTGCCGGCGGTGGACCGGGTGGGTTCGGTGGACGTGCTGCGCCGGCCGTCCGACGGCGAGGCGAAGGACCTGCTGCTGGTGGCGGTGGGCGCATTCGGCGAGACCGGGCTGGCGGCCGCGGAACGGCTCGCGGACCAGGGGATCGGCGTAACGGTGATCGATCCGCGGTGGGTGGTGCCGGTGCCGCCGGAGGTGATCGCCATGGCGGCCGACCACAGCCTGGTGGTCACCATGGAGGATGGCGGCCGCCACGGCGGTTTCGGTTGGGCGGTGTCGGCCGCGCTACGGGACGCCGGCGTGCCTGTGCCACTGCTGGATTTGGCCGTACCACAACGTTTCATCCAGCCGGGCACGAGGGACGAGGTGCTGTCCGGCCTTGGCCTGACAGCCCAGGACGTAGCCCGCAGAGTCACCGAATGGGCGGCCGACCAATTGGGCGAACCCCGCCCCACCACCACCGACACCGCACACGTCGACTCCCCAGCCCAACAGGCCGACCCGCCCCGGTAGTCACCCGCCGGTCAACGAGCCGACCCACTCGACACGAGCCGATCACGCAACTCCGCGAACGGCTCGCCACAGCAGCCCACTCGGCCTGTCGAGTGGGCTGTTGCCGCGCCTGAGTCGACTGTTCAGACGGCCGAGTTGAGCGTGGTGGACTCGTGCGGCGCCCCCGCGCACCGGTATGGCACCGTGGTGGTGTGCGCATCCTGGTAGTCGAGGACGAACAGCCGCTGGCGGAGGCCATTGCCCGGGGCCTGCGGCGTGAAGGTATGGCCGTTGACGTGGCCCTGGACGGTGACACCGGCCATGAGAAGGTCTCGGTGACCCGGTACGACGTGGTCGTCCTCGACCGCGATCTGCCCGGTATGTCCGGTGACCAGCTGTGCCAGGAGATCGTGGCCTCCGGCGCCATCAGCAGAGTGATCATGCTCACAGCGAGTGACGGCATCGCCGACCGCGTCGAAGGCCTGTCGCTCGGCGCCGACGACTACCTCGCCAAGCCGTTCGCCTTCCCCGAGCTGGTCGCCCGGGTCCGAGCCCTGGCCCGCCGCTCCACACCGGCCACCCCGCCCGTGCTCCGCGCCGGCGACATCGAACTCGACCCGGCCAAACACACCGTGACCCGCGCGGGCCAGCCGATCGAGCTGACCCGCAAGGAGTTCGGCGTGCTGGAGGTGCTGCTCGCGGCCGGTGGCACGGTCGTGAGCAGCGAGGAACTGCTGGAACGCGTCTGGGACGAGAACGCCGACCCATTCACCACCACCGTTCGGGTGACCGTGATGACTCTCCGTAAGAAACTGGGCGAACCTGGCATCATCGACACCGTCGTGGGCTCCGGCTACCGGGTCCCGGCCGCCGGCCACCTGGGTGTGGAGGTCGACGGCCCCGTTGGCTGAGCGCACCGCCGTGGGCGGTCGGCGCGGCCCAGGGCTACGGGTTCGGTTGACCCTGCTGGCCACCGCGTTGACAGCCGGGGTCAGCGGCGTGCTGCTCTGGCTCGGCTGGCTGCTGGTGGGCAACGTCGTCGGCACGACCCCGGACCTGCCGTTCGGCAGCACGATCGTGGTCGATGGCGTCCAGGTCACCGCTCAGCAGTGGGCCGCGCTGCTGCGCAACCACGCCCGCGATCGGGTCCTGCAGGCGGGCTCGGTGGCGTTCCTGCTGGTGGTGCTCGCGGCCGCGATCCTCGCGTGGGCACTGACCGGCCGGCTGCTGCGCCCACTCCAGGAGGTCACCGCAACCGCACGCCGCCTGTCCGCCGCGTCGCTCGGCGAACGGATCGCACTACGCGGCCCACGGGACGAGGTGGCCCAACTGGCCGACACGTTCGACGCGATGCTGGACCGCCTGCAGGCCACTTTCGAGGCACAGCGCCGTTTCGTGGCCAACGCGAGCCACGAGCTACGCACCCCACTGTCGGTGATCCGCACCGAACTGGACGTCACCCTGTCCGACCCGGCCGCCGACGTGACGGAATTGCGTCGGATGTCCGGCGTCGTCGGCCAGGCCGCGCTACGTGCCGGCCAACTCGTCGAGGCGTTGCTGCTACTGGCGAGAACCGAGGGCACGGTGCTCGCCGTCCGCGAACCGGTCGACCTGGCCGTGGTCGTCGCGTCGGCATGGGACGCCGTCCGCGCCGACGCCGACGCCCACGGCCTCGCGACCGCCTTCGCCACGGAGCCGGCCCACGCCGTCGGCGACCCGGCCCTCCTCGAACGGGTAGCCGGCAACCTGCTGGAAAACGCCA
Source organism: Pseudonocardiaceae bacterium (assembly GCA_036270375.1). Taxonomy (GTDB): domain Bacteria; phylum Actinomycetota; class Actinomycetes; order Mycobacteriales; family Pseudonocardiaceae; genus DATEPR01. Next base: position 16,331 of record DATBCR010000331.1, read on the forward strand.
TCAGACACAACGTCGACGGCGGCTGGATCGACGTCCGCACCGAGGCCGGCGACCAGTGGTCCGCACTGAGCGTCAGCTCATCCGGCCAACAAATCCCAGCCGACCGCGTGGGCGAGCTGTTCGAACCGTTCCGCCGAGGCGGCATCGACCGAACCGCCCAGTCCGGCACCGGCCTTGGCCTGTCCATCGTCCGCGCGGTGGTCTCGGCGCACGGCGGCCAGCTCTACGCCGAACCCGTCGCCGACGGCGGCCTGACCGTCACCGCCCGCCTGCCCGCCGCCCCGTGAACTTTACGACGCTTGGCGTCCCGCGCCACCGACGAGCTGTGCGACGCGTTGATGCGACAAGCCGATCACGTCGGCGATATCGCGGAAGCTGAGCGACGCCTCGCGCATGGACCGGATGGCAACCCGCCGTGCGTTGTCCCGTTCGGCGACGAATGCCAGCATCTCGGTGACCTGCCGTTCGGTTTCCTGCCAGCGCAGCAGAGCCAGCGTGTACTCATGCCCGCCCTGCATGTAATGCCACTCGATCCAGAAGTCTTCGGAGTCGGCGTCGGTCAGCCCGGCGATCAGGTCGCGGACTTCGGTGTCCAGATCGGCGAAGTGTTGAACGTCGGTCGCGCCGCCGGGCAGATCGGCCACCACTGCGACCCAGAGGTTGTCTTCCCGGCTGACGGTGACGCTGTAGCTGGGCAACTTGGTGATCATTTCTCCTCCATCCAGGCCGCGCCGAACGCCGGGCGAGAGCGTCTTCGATGCTGCGGAGTACCGTCCAACTGCCTGTCCGGTCCCCGCCCGAGGGTTCCCGGCCGGCCGCGCCAGCTTCTTCCGTGCCCGCGCCAGCCGGACCGTAGTGTGCCAACAGGAATCCCGAGCGCCACGGCCACCGCCGCATAGTCCAAACCGGACCACACGTACCTCCCGCTCCGCCCTGTCCGGACCGCTGCCCGACACTCCAGTGACTTACCTCGCAGACGCCACCCCGGGCGCCAGGAACCGCGCCCCGTTGACCCGTTCCGACACCCCGGCCCGCTCCAGGTACGGCGTGATCCCACCGAGCCAGAACGGCCACCCGGCCCCCAACAGAAGACACAGGTCGACGTCCTGCGCTTCCGCGACG
>DATBCR010000332.1:0-5426 GCA_036270375.1 Pseudonocardiaceae bacterium
ACGCACCCGCGAACGGCGTCGATCCGAGGATGCGGCTCGACGACGCGGGCCGACATGGGTAGGTCGAGCAGCACGCGGGCCCCGCCGGACCAGTCACGGCGGAGCCGAAGGTATCCGTCGACGACATCATCGAGGTCGACCGGCGCGCCATCGCAGCGGACGTCCGACACCGCGCACCAGCCGGGAATCCGCAGGGCGAGCGTGAGCGGCACCTCGGCGGACACGGTCAGCTCGACACGTCCGTCCCAGGGATACTCGGTGGCCACGGCGACACGGACTTCGGATCCGTCCACTGTGGCGTGTAGCTCACCGGCGGCGTACAAATGTATCTGTAGTCCACTGTGGTCGGTGGTGGCCGCGTAACCGGACAGGGACGACACCAGCCGGGCCAGGTTCGGCGGGCAGCAGGCGCACGAGTACCAGGGCAGGCGTCGGGACGGCGCGTCCTCGTGTGCGCCGTCGTGGCCGGTGCGCAGGTGCAACACGTTGGAGTAGAAGAAATGCGTGCCGTCCAGGGCGGTCGAACCGGCGATGGCGTTGTACAGCGCCCGTTCCATCTCGTCGGCGTACCGCGCGCCGCCGGTGGCCAGCAGCATGCGCCAGTTCCACTGGAAGCCGGCGATCGCGGCACACGTCTCGCCGTACGCACGGTCGGCCGGCAGCTCGTACGGGTCGCCGAACGCCTCGTCGCGATGCCGTGACCCCTGCGCGCCGGTGATGTACGTCTTGGTGCCGTACGCGTCCTCCCACAGCCTGCGAGCGGCGTCCAGCAACTCGTCGTCGTGTGTCTCCACGGCCACGTCCACCATGCCGGCGAGCAGATACAACTGGCGCACAACGTGCCCGGTGACCGTCCGCGCCTGCCGAACAGGGACATGGTCCTGCAGGTACGCGGAGCCGAACCGTTCGCCATTGAGCAGCCCGTGCCCGCGCAGGTCGAGGAAACGCCTGGCCAGGTCAAGGTACGGCCGGTGTCCGGTCACCCGGTACAGCTCGACGAGGGCGGTCTCGATCTCCGGGTGACCGTCGACGTCGTCCACCTCGCTGAACCGTGCCACGATCAGGTCCGCGAAGCGCCGTGCGACCGTGACGATCTCGGCTCCCACACCGGCGCGTGCGGCGGCGACGGCCGCCTGGAGGAGGTGGCCCGCACAGTACAGTTCGTGACTCCAGTGCAGTTCCCGCCACTTCTTCTCCGGTTCCGCCACGGTGAAGTAGGAGTTGAGGTAGCCGTCCTCGCCCTGTGCCTTGGTCAGCAGCGCGGCCGTGGTGTCCAGGAACGCGCGCAACTCGGCGTCGTCCGGTGTCCGGCCGAGTTGCCAGGCCGCGGCCTCAAGCGTCTTGTAGACGTCCGTGTCCGCGAACCACATGTTCTGATGATCACCGTCGACCTCGCCGGTGACGCGGCGCAGGTTGTCGACGGCGCCAGCGGCCTCGATCTGGCGCAGGCAGTACGGCAGCGTCCGGGTGGCGTTGCGCCGCTGCCAGGAGCCCAACAGGCCGCCTGGCGCGAAGGTGACGTCCACAAGGGACAGTGGCCGCAGCGCCGCGGTCGCGGTGGACGTGGGGTGCACGGGACCGGGGAACGGTTGCGTCATGGGGGAGCTCTCTTGTCGTCAGCCCTTGAGGGCGCCCGAGGTGAAACCGCGTACGTAGTACTTCTGCAACACGAGGAACACGGCAACGCACGGCACGGCGGACGTGACCACACCGGCCTGCAGTGCGCCGAAGTCGACCGAGCCGAGGCTGCCGGACTGCAGGTTGAACAGCGCGATCGGCAGCGTGAACTTCGCACCGTCGGTGAGGAAGATCAGCGGTGCGACGAATTCGTTCCAGGCCGCGAGGAACGAGAACAGCGCGACGGTGACGATGCCGGGCAGGACACCGCGCAGCAGCACCCGACGCAACGCGCCGCCGACCGTGCAGCCGTCGATGAGCGCCGCCTCCTCCAGTTCGACCGGCAGCGCCTCGAAGGAGTTGCGCATCATGAACAGGCCGAACGGCAACTGGAGCACGGCGAGCACCAGGCCGAGGCCGACCAGCGAGTTCTGCAGGCCGATCCAGCCGAGCAGGATGTAGAGCGGCACCAGGATCGTGGTGTACGGGACCATCAGGATGGCCAGCGTGACAAGGAAAAGCAGGTTGCGCCCTCGAAACGGCAGCCTGGCCATGGCGTATCCGCCGAGCGTCGTCGCCACGACGGTGACGGTGACCGTGATGACCGCGACCTCCGCGGTGTTCAGCAGATAGGTGGTCAGCCCGTCGCCGTAGTCGATGAGCCGCTGGTAGTTCGCCACCCCCCACCCTTGGCCGCCGTTCGCGGCCTCCCGCCCGTTGAGCGACGAATAGAGGGTCCACAGCAGCGGCAGCAGGAACAACACGGCCAGCGCGGCGCTGGTGACGTGGAATCCGGCGTTTCGAATCCGGGACACGGCGTCAACGCCCTTCGCGGCGGATCAGCCGCAGCTGCACGATGTTCACGACGACCAGGACCGCCAGCGTCGCCACCGACACCGCGGCCGCCCGACCGAGGTCCTGGGACAGGAACGCCTCGCGATAGATGTCGATGACCACCGTCGCGGTGTCGTGCCGGCCGCCGGTCAGAATGAAGAATTGGTCGAACGCGAGCAGCGACCCGGTCAGCGACAGCACCATGGTCAGCGCGATGGTCGGCCGCAGCAGCGGCAACGTCACCCGCCACATGGTCTGCCAGCGGTTGGCGCCGTCGATCCGCGCGGCCTCGTACAGCACCGGGTCGATGCTCTGCAGGCCGGTCATCAGGATGAGCATGTAGAAGCCGGCGAACCGCCAGGTGATCATGCCGACGGTCGAGCCGAGCACGGTGCCGGTCGAGCCGAGCCAGTCCACCCGGCCGAGGCCGATGGCCTGCACGAGCCCGTTGAGCGGGGACGCGTCGGCGTTGAACAGCCCGTAGAACAGCAGGCTGGTGGATGCCAGCCCGACCGCGCTCGGCAGGAACAGGATCGTGCGGTACGCACCGATCCGGCGCCGGTCGGAGCGCATCAGCAGGGCGAGGCCGAAGGCGATCAGACCGAGCACGACGGTGGTCACCGCCGTGTACTTGAGCGTGAACCACACCGCCCGCAGGAACAGCGGGTCGCCGATGGCCTGGTAGTCCGCGATCCCGTTGGGTGCCGACGCGCCCAACAACGGCCAGTGGTTGAACGACATCCACACCATCAGCGCGAGCGGAATGATGAAGAACACCGCGACGAGCAACGCCATCGGCACCACGTACAGCATCCCCAGCCGGCGGCGGCCCCCGCTGATCGAGGCGCGGCGGGCCGTCGGCACCGGGGATGCCGGTACCGACGGCCGAGGCCGCGACGACAGAGAAACCATGGTCAGCCGCTGCTGGACAGCGACGCGGTGATGGCATCGTTGTGTTGCTGCAAACTCGACGCCACATCACCGGTGCCGAACACCGCGTCGATCACCGCCCCCGTCCACGGGCCGTTGGGGTCGTTGTACGTCTTGCCGAAGTTGACCGAGATCGGCGTCTCGCCGTGACCGGCCAGCCGGTTGAACACGCCAAGCCGCGGATCCTGCTTGGCGTAGGTGTTGTCGGCCAGGTCGGACCGGACCGTGATGTTCTTGCTCTTGGCGACGACCTGCACCTGGGCCTGCTCGGACAGCGTCCAGGAGATGAAGTCCCACGCCTGCGACACGTGCTTGCTGTTGCCACTGATCCCGACGACGTCGCCGCCGACGAACGAGGAGCTGCCGCCGGTCAGGCCGGGGATCGGCGCGACCCCGACCTGCAGGTCCGAGCCTTCCTTCATGCCCTGTAGCCCGGTGGCGCCCATCGGTTGGATGCCGACCTTGCCGTCGCCGAACAACTGCGTCCAGGTCGGCCCGGACTCGTTCTTCGCCGATGTGGGCACGGTTCCGTCGGCGTACATCTGGCGCAGCAGCGAGTAGACCTTGGCCGCGGTCGGATTGTCTATTGTGGACGCGGTGCCCTGCGAGTTGAGCACCGTGCCGCCGGAGGCCCAGATCATTGGCCAACTGGTGAACAACTGACAGCCGGGGCAGGCGCCGCCGAAGAAGTAGCCGCTGACGCCGCCGCCGAGCGCTGCGATCTTCTTGGCGTCGGCGACCATGTCGGTCAGAGTGGTCGGCGGCTTGTCCGGGTCGAGGCCGGCGCGGGTGAACAGCACCTTGTTGTAGAACATCGCGGACAGGTCGATGTCGTGCGGGACGGCGTAGAAGTGGCCGTTGTAGGTGGCGGCCTTCATGTGCGCGGGCGCGAGGGTTCCCTTGAACGGCAACTGGTTCACCCGGTCGGTGATGTCAAGGAACACGCCCTTGGCCGCGTAGTTCGGCGCGTACACCACGTCCGATGCGAGCACGTCCGGCAGTTGCCGCGCGCCCGCGGCCGTACCGACCTTCTGCTGGTAGGAGTCGGCTGGGAAGACGGTCAGCCGCACTTTGTTCTTGTGGCCCGCGTTGTAGGCGTCGACGAGGGTCTGGGTGAAGGTGGCCGTGGACGACCGGGTCCACATGGTGATCGTCGTGCCGTCGTCCACCGCCCCGGTGCCGCCGGCCGACGACGTCGACGGACTGTTCATCTGACAGGCGGCGAGAACCAGAGCGCCGGCCAGGACGGCGACCGCGGCACGCCCCCGCCGTGCCCCGGACCAGGTGTGCGAAATCATCGTGTCTCCTAACGGGGAGGCCAACGACGGCGTCGGCTCGACGTCGAAGCCGAGGAAACTCGGAAACCGATTGCCGCCCCACCTTGGCCTGCCTCCAGCCTAGTGTCAAGAGCTTGTTTCCGTGAGGTGAACTGGATACATCGGACACTGCGAACGCCCGATGTAGTGTGCGACCATGCCCACCAGGAAACCTCCGGCAACGGTCGGAAAAGCTGGCCGGCCGGCCACGATCAGCGACGTCGCCCAACTGGCCGGTGTCTCGGTCGGTACCGCGTCCAAGGCGCTCAACGGCCGGGGATCGCTGCGCCCGGAAACCCGGCACCGGGTCCTGTCCGCGGCCGACCAGCTCAGCTTCCAGCCGAACAAGGCCGCGATGACGCTGACGTCCGGCCGGACCTACACGGTCGGCATGATCACCACCGACACCATCGGCCGGTTCAGCATCCCGCTGATGATGGGTGCCGAGGACGCCCTCGGCGCTGGCGAGATGTCGGTGTTCCTCTGCGACGGCCGCGACGACGCCATCCGCGAGCAGTACTACCTGCGGACCCTGCTCGGCCGCCGCGTCGACGGCATCATCGTCACCGGCCGTCGCACGCAAGCACGCCCACCGATCGCCGCGGACCTGCCCGTCCCGGTCGTCTACGCCTTCATCAGCTCGGCCGACCCGCGAGACTGCTCCGTGGTGCCGGACGAAGCAGGCGGTGCCCGCAAGGCCGTCGACCACCTGCTGGCCATCGGCCGGTC
>DATBCR010000333.1:0-2914 GCA_036270375.1 Pseudonocardiaceae bacterium
CGATGCTCAAACGTCGACCGATTCGTCAGCGACCAACCCACATCAACCGGCAAACCCTCCGTCGCCGACAGCTGGTCAATCTGCGCCTGCAATGCCGCCTCAGAACGAGCCGACACCACCCACGGCACCAACCCAACCTCAACCGGCTCACACTCAACGACTGCCGGGGCTTCCTGCACAATCACATGCGCATTCGTCCCACTCACACCGAAAGCCGAGATCCCGGCCCTGCGCGGATGACCGTTCGTGGGCCACTCCACCGACTCAGACAACACCTCCACCGCGCCCGATGACCAATCAACGTGTGTCGAGGGCAGGCCAGCATGAAGCGAGGCCGGCAACACACCATGCCGCAACGCCAACACCATCTTGATCACACCGGCCACACCAGCAGCAGCCTGCGTATGACCGATATTCGACTTCACCGAACCCAACCACAACGGACGATCCCGACCCTGCCCATAGGTAGCCAGGAGAGCTTGCGCCTCAATGGGATCGCCCAATGTGGTACCCGTGCCATGCGCCTCGACAACATCGACCTCGGCGGCCGTCAGACCGGCGTTGGCCAGCGCGGCGCGGATGACCCGTTGCTGCGACGGACCATTCGGCGCCGTCAACCCATTCGACGCACCATCCTGATTCACCGCCGAACCACACACCACACCCAACACCGGATGACCAAGACGCCGAGCATCCGACAAACGCTCAACAAGCAGCAAGCCGACACCCTCGCCCCACGCCGTGCCATCAGCATCATGCGAAAACGCCTTACACCGGCCATCAGCGGCCAAACCACCCTGACGGCTGAATTCGAGGAACGCGCCGGGGGTCGACATCACTGTGACACCGCCGACCAGCGCCATCGAGCATTCCCCGGTCCGCAGCGACTGCCCAGCCAAATGCAACGCCACCAGCGACGACGAACACGCTGTGTCTATCGTGACCGCGGGGCCTTCCAATCCCAATGTGTAGGCGATCCGACCGGATACGATGCTGGCCGCGTTCCCGGTGCCTACGTGTCCGCCGGCCTCGTTCGCCGCGCGCAACAGTGCCGCGTAGTCCTGGCCGTTCGTGCCGACGTACACGCCAATCTGCGACCCACGCATCGATCGCGGATCGATGCCGGCCCGCTCGAACACCTCCCACGACGTCTCGAGAAGCAGCCGCTGCTGCGGGTCCATCGCCAACGCCTCGCGGGGCGAGATACCGAAGAACTCCGGGTCGAAGTCGGCCACCTCGTCCAGGAATCCGCCGAACCGGGTGTAGGACGTGCCTTCGTGGTCCGGATTCGGGTCATACAGCTGGGTCACCGGCCAGCCGCGATCGGTGGGGAACGTGGTGATCGCGTCCGTGCCTTCGGCCACCAGTGTCCAGAAGTCCTCCGGCGTCCGCACGCCGCCCGGGAACCGGCACGCCATGGACACGATCGCGATCGGATCATCCGTCGCCACAACGGTCGGCACTGCTGTGGGAGTCGCACCACCGAATAGTTCGGCGTGCAGGTGATCGGCCAGTACGGTGGCTGTCGGGTAGTCGAATGCCAGCGTCGCCGGCAGGGCGAGGCCGGTCAGGACGCCGAGCGCGTTGCACAGCTCGACCGCCGTGAGCGAGTCGAAACCCAGGTCCCGGAAGGCACGATCGGGTTCGACGGCTGTCGCGTCCGGATATCCCAACACGGCGGCGGCCTGGCCGCGCACAAATGTCAGCAACGCACCTGGTCGGGCCCAGTCGTCGGTCGGCGAAACCGGCGCCACGGCAACGAATTCGCTCAACAGCGGGCTCGGCCGGGTCGCGACGAAACCCGGCCCGAACGTGGACCAGTCGACGTCGGCGACGATCGGATTGGCGTCCTCGCCGCCAACGACCTGCCGCAGAGCGGCGATCGCCAACTCGGGCGCCATGGCCGGCACGCCACCCCGCCGCATCCGGTCGGCCACCAGGGCGTCGGCGGCCATCCCGCTGTCCGCCCACGGCCCCCACGCGATCGACGTTGCCGGCAACCCTGCTGCCCGACGCTGCCGGGCGAGCGCGTCGAGACAGGCGTTGGCAGCGGCGTAGCTGGCCTGCCCGACCGCGCCGAGACTGCCCGCGAACGACGAGAACAGCACGAACGCGGACAGGTCCCGGTCCCTTGTCAGCTCGTCCAAGTGTTGGGCGGCAACGGCTTTCGGCCCGAACACGGTGTCCAACCGGTCCGCATCGATGCCGTCGATGATGCCGTCATCCAGCACACCGGCCGTGTGCACGACGGCGTCCAGGTCGGGCAGCGACGCGAGCAGCGCGGCGACCTGATCCCGGTCGGCCACGTCGCACGCGGCGATCGTGACCCGCACGCCCAACTCGTCCCGCAGCGCCGCGGCACCGGGCGCGTCCACACCACGCCGGCTGACCAACACGAGATGTTCCGCACCGGCACCGGCAAGCCACCGGGCCACCTGTCGACCGAGCGCACCGGTACCGCCGGTGACCAGCACCGTCCCGCTCGGCGTCCAGTCGGCCCCGCTGCCGGCGCGCACGATCCGCCGGCCGAACACCCCGGACGCCCGAATGGCGACCTGGTCCTCGCCGCCGGCCAATACGGCGACGAGCCGGTCCAGGCTCCGGGCGTCCCACTGGTCCGGCAGGTCGACGAGCCCACCCCACCGCCCCGGATACTCCAGCGCGGCAACCCGCCCGAAACCCCAGATCGCCGCATGGGCCGGGTCGCAGGCCGGATCCGAACGATCAACCGACACGGCACCCCTGGTCGCACACCACAGCGTGGCCTGACCGCCCGACTTGAGCAGCGTCACCGCGTCGACCAACTCGCCCGGCAGCCACAGCACGCCGTCCGCCTGGGTCAGATCGGCGTCAAGGCCGACGTGCCGAACGTCGAGCCCCCGCTCGGCAAGCCCGGACAACAGTTCGGCAGGTG
>DATBCR010000334.1:0-7291 GCA_036270375.1 Pseudonocardiaceae bacterium
CCGGTCCCAGTGCTCGCCTATGGTTTTCACAACGTGCCTCCGTGCCGCCTTCGTGCCAACTTCGTGCCGCTGTCAACAGAATTGTCTGCGCTGCCCCCTCAGCGCAGCAATGTCTTGGCCAGAACCGCCATGTCCTGCGGCAGAGTTCCGTCGACGACGTGCCACGGCGCGAGCCAGTCACCGGCGGCAAGCTGGTCGTAAAGCCGCGCACACCTTGCTTGTAGAGCGTCGTCGGACTCGAAGTTGTCACGGCGGCGGTCGGCCTCGGTGCGTTCGCGGTGCGCTGCCCGGCTCGCCGCGACCGCGGCCGGCACGCGCAGCAGGAGGTGCGCGTGCGGGACGGGCACGCCGAGCCGGGTCACCTCAAGGGCGTGCACCCAGGACACGAACTCGCCGTGCGCGTCCTGGTGGAGCCGGGCGGCGCCGTAGGCCGCGTTGGACGCGATGTAGCGGTCGGCGAGGAGTACGTCGTTGGTCGCGAGCGCTTCGGTGACGGCGTCCCTGGCGGCCAGGCGGTCCAGGGCGAACAGGACGGCCATGCCGTGCACGGAGTCCCCGAGGTCGCCAAGGTCGCCGTGCAGCGCGTCACGGATCAGGTCGGCGTGCACGTCGACGCCGTAGCGCGGGAACGCGAGCCCGGTGACCGACGCGCCGGTCGCCCGCAGTGCCGCCGTCAGCGCCTCGGCGAGGGTGCGTTTGCCCGCGCCGTCCAGACCTTCGATCACCACGAGCCTGCCCACGGCGCCCATCTTGCTCCGGTGCGGCGTCGGCGGTTTCGCGCGGGTTCCGGTTAGGGCTCAGCCGAACCAGCTGAAGACCGGCTGGGTCACGGCGTTCAGGGTGCCGGTGAGGGTCCCGGTGACCGTGCCGAGCAGGCCAGGGCTGGACGAGCCGCCACCGTTCGTCGTCTTGGCCGGCGTCGTCGCGGTGGGGGTGGTTGTGGCTGGGGTGCTTGTCGACGTCGTGGTGGTCGTCGGCGTGGTGGTCGTGGTCCCGGCCGGGGTGGACTGGGTGGCCGGGGTCACGGGCTTCGCCGTCGCCGACTGGGCCGTCGTGCCGCTGATGGTGCCGGGCTGGGTCTGGGTCTTCGTCTGTGTCGATGTCATCGTGCCGCCGGATCGCGTCGTGCCGCTGTGGGTGCCGCTCGATGCGGCCTGAGGCGGTTTGTTCGCGGAAGCCGGGTTCGCGGCAGCCGTGTTGGTGACAGCGGTGGTGCCGCTCTTGGCGGCCAGCGGGGTCTGCGCGGCGGTGCCGATCGACGTGTTGCCGCTTGCCTGGGTCGCGGTGTTGCCGATGCCGTTCACGGCACCCGTCGCGAGCGTGTCACCGGTGGTGCCGGTGGTGCCGTGGTTGAGCAGCAGGCTGCCGACGACGGCACCGAGCGCGAGCACGGCACCGGCCGCGACGCCGGTCAGGGCGCGGCGGGTGGCGCTGGATCTGACCGCCGGGCGGTAACCCTCGCGCTCCAGCAGCTGGGCGACCGAGATAGGTCGGCGCAGGTAGCCGTGGCCTAAATCGCCATAATCGCTGTCAGTAGCAAAGCTCACCGCTACTACCTCCGTCCGGGGGACCACCATCTGGGCGCATCGAGTCGCAGTTGACTGTATTAGTAGTCGTTAGCTGACGCAGGGGCGAAGTTATCACACTGTGATCATGAAGATAGGGTCAATAATGTGACAGGTGTCACCACCGATTGGCCGTATCCTCGCCGGGGACACGCCACTGTGGACACGTCCCCGGCTCGAACACGCGTGTGATCAGTAGCGATAGTGCTCGGGCTTGTACGGGCCCTCGACGTCGACGTCGATGTACTCGGCCTGTTCCTTCGTCAACTTCGTCAGCTCGCAGCCGAGCGCGGCCAGGTGCATCCTGGCGACCTTCTCGTCCAGCTTCTTGGACAGCCGGTACACCTCGCGGTCCCACTCGTTCGGCTTGGTGAACAGTTCGATCTGCGCGATCACCTGGTTGGCGAAGCTGGTGGACATCACGAACGACGGGTGCCCGGTGGCGTTGCCGAGGTTGAGCAGCCGGCCCTCGCTCAGCACGAGGATCGAATGCCCGTCGGGGAACACCCACTCGTCCACCTGCGGCTTGATGTTGATCCGCCGGATGCCGGGCACCCGGGCCAGGCCTGCCATGTCCAGCTCGTTGTCGAAGTGGCCGATGTTGCCGAGGATCGCCTGGTGCTTCATCCGGGCCATGTGCGCCGCGGTGACCACGTTCTTGTTGCCGGTGGTGGTGATCACGATGTCCGCGTCGCCGAGTGCCGAGTCCAGCGTGCGCACCGGATAGCCGTCCATGGCCGCCTGCAGCGCGCAGATCGGGTCGATCTCGGTGATCACCACGCGGGCACCCTGGCCGCGCAGTGACTCCGCGGCGCCCTTGCCGACGTCGCCGTAGCCGCAGACCACCGTGGTCTTGCCGCCGATCAGCACGTCGGTGCCCCGGTTGATGCCGTCGATCAGCGAGTGCCGGATGCCGTAGCGGTTGTCGAACTTGGACTTGGTGACCGAGTCGTTCACGTTGATGGCCGGGAACAGCAGCTCACCGGCGGCGGCGAGCTGGTAGAGCCGGTGCACGCCGGTGGTGGTCTCCTCGGTGACGCCCCGGATGCCCTCGCCGATCTTGGTCCACTTGTTGGCGTCGCGGGCGATCGAGGCGCGCAGCACGTCCAGCACGACGCCCCACTCCTCGGAGTCGTCGTCGCTGGTCGGCGGCACCACCCCGGCGGCCTCGTACGCGACTCCCTTGTGCACCAGCATCGTCGCGTCGCCGCCGTCGTCGAGGATCATGTTCGGGCCGCCGTCCGGCCAGGTGAGCATCTGCTCGGTTGCCCACCAGTACTCCGGCAGCGTCTCACCCTTCCAGGCGAACACCGGGATTCCCGTGGGTTCCTCCGGCGTGCCGTGTGGCCCGACGACGATCGCGGCAGCAGCATGGTCCTGAGTGGAGAAGATGTTGCAGGACGCCCAGCGCACCTCGGCCCCGAGCGCGACGAGCGTCTCGATCAGGACAGCGGTCTGCACCGTCATGTGCAGCGAACCGGAGACACGTGCACCCTTGAGGGGATACACCTCGGAGTATTCGCGGCGCAGTCCCATCAAACCAGGCATCTCGTGCTCGGCCAGCCGGATCTCCTTGCGACCGAACTCGGCAAGGGAAAGATCGGCGACGGCGAAGTCCATGCCGTTACGAGACTGCAATCGGCCCGAGTCAACCGTGGTCATGGCGCCCTTTCTGATGATTTCCGGGGTGGCGCCAACAGTACCGGGCGGGGGTCCGGCATTCTCCAGCGAGCACGGTGCCGGTCACGGCGGAATCGGCCGTCAGGCGGTACCGCCCATCCGTCGGGTGGCGTAGCGATGTCCCACCCGACCAGTCAGGAGGAACACAGTGCTGATCCCCGGGCCGGACACGCGCGTGATCGAGATCCGCGTGCACGGCATCCTGGGCACCCAGCCGGCGGACCTGGTGGACGCGGTCGCCGCCGTCGACGTCGCGGGCGACGGTGCCGGGCGCATCGTCCGACCGGCCGACCGGCTGCACCGGCCGGCACCGGGTGCGGTGCTGCGGGCCGACGGACGGCCGCTGGCGCGCACGTTGGAGGGCTACGTCTGGGGTGCGCTGACGTCGGGTGGCTGGGCAAAGGCGATCTGGGCGCTGCTGTTCCCGTTCTCGCTGGCCAACGTGTCGTCGTGGATGCTGCCGCCGGTGGCCGCCGGGAGCCGGGTGGCGAGCACGCTCGGGGTGTGCTGTCGCGGGCTGCTGCGGCTGGCGGCCGTGCTGCTGACGGTGCTGTTGGTGACGCAGCTCGCGGAGGTGTCGCTCGACCTGTTGGCGGCGCAGTGTCTCGCGCCGGGCAACCGGTGTCTTGGCGGGACGGTGCCGGAGTGGTTGCGGGAGCGGGCCGGGGTGCGGGCGGCCATCGGGGTCGTGCCGCTGCTGCTGGTGGTGCTGGTGCTGGCCAAGGTGTCGCACGTGAACTGGACGGCGGGTTCGGACGAGCCGGAGCCGAGGGCGGCCCGGAAGCTGGGCCGGCTGCCGGGGGCGAACCGGATCGCGGATCCGGACGCGCCCGCGCTGCGCACGCTGCACCTGACGGCTGCGCTGGCCGCGGTCGGCGTGCTGGCGCTGGGCGGGCCGGCCGGTCCGGTGCCGGGGGCGTTGGCGGGGCTCGGGTGGACGGTGGCGGTGGTGCTGCTGGTGGTCAGCGTGGTGGGGGCGTTGGTGTTCGGTGATCCGACCGGGAGCCGGCCGGAGCGGCTCGGGCGGTGGCTGCTCGCGGCGCTGTCTCCGGTGTCGCGGCGGGTGTTGCTGACGCTCGGGGTGTTGGTGGTCGCGTCGGTTCCGCTTGCCACGCCTCGGTTGGCATTCGCGTTGCCGGGTACGAACGCGATGCTGACGGTGGTCACGGTGGCGCTCGGCGGGGCGTGTGTCGCGCTCGGCGTGCTGTTGGTGCCGGCGGCCCTGCTGGCGCGGTCCGGGTGGGCCGCGCTGCCGGCGGAGCTGCGGCCGTGGGCCGGCGGGTGGATGGCGGCGCCGTTCATGACCCTCGCGGCGCTGCTGGGTGGCGGTTTCGGTGCGGGCGTCGGGATCACGGTGCGGCAGGTGCTGGGTGGGGTGCCGCTGGCGCTGCCGCACGGGTACGCGTTCGTGACGCTGCTGTGGGGCGTGGCGGCGGCGCTGGGTGTGGTGGCGCTGGTGGTGGTCGCCTTGGTGCTGGGGGTGCGGCGGGTGGTGCTCGGGGCGCGGGTGCCGCCGGAGGTGACGCTGTTGCACGCCGGCCGGCCCGCCGACGCTGCCGCCGCCGCGTCCGCGTGGCGGCTGGCCGGGTGGGAGCGCCGGCACGTGCACCACGCCGTGTTGGTGGTCACCGGGGTGCTGGCGATCGGGGCGATGGTGTCGGCGGCGCCGTGGCTCGGTGGATCGCTGCCGCCCGCGTGGACGCACCCGTTGTCCGGTTTCGGGTTGGTGGCGTTGGCTTTCCTGGCGGCCGGGCTGCTGCGTGAGGTGTACGCGGCGGCGCGGGCACCCCAGGCGGCGCGGCATCTCGGTGCGCTGTCGGACCTGGCGTGTTTCTGGCCGCGCGAGGCGCATCCGGTGGTGCCGCCGTGTTACGCGTTGAAGGTGGTGCCGGAGCTCGCGGCGCGGGCGGCGGAGTACCTCGCCGAGCCGAACACGCGGGTGGTGATCGCGGGCCACAGCCAGGGCACGGTGATCACGGTGGCCGCGGCGACCCGACTGCTGGCCGGGCTGTCGCCGTCGGAGGCGCAGCGGGTGGGGATCGTGCTGGCGGGGTCGCCGTTGCAGTCGTGCTACCCGAGGGCGTTCCCCGCCGTGGTGCCGCACGACGGGCTGCTGGAGCTGTACCACGACCTGAACGGCCGGTGGCGCACGCTGGCCCGTGGGACGGACCCGATCGGCGGCGGCCTGACGACGTGGCGACGGCAGGTGTTCGACGGCAAGCTCATCGGTGTCGGGTTCCGGACGGACGGCACGTCCGGCGCGCTGTCACCCGCGGTCGCCGGACCGACCGGCGCGCTGGTGCTCGGCGGCGACCACTGGCTGCCGGACCCGCAGCGGGGGCCGTTTCCCGGGCGGCGGTGGGCGCCGGGGGTGCAGCACCACGGTGACTACTTCTCGGATCCGGAGTGGGACCGGGCGATCGCGTGCGCGGCCGGGATGGAGTCACCGGTCGAGCTGAGCCACCGGCCGGCGCTGTTCCGGCTGCCCGGAGCGAGCTGATTCGCCCCATCAGCCGTTGTGGAGTAGCTCACGGATTCGATCACCGGTCGCCGCGGCGGCGACGGTCTTGCCGGTGGCGTCGACGTCGGTCGGACTTGCGCCGCTTTGCAGCAGTAAGGCGATGATCAGGCGCTGTTCGTGTTTGGCGGCGTCCGAGCCGGAATCGCTCTTGCCGGTGTTCTGCACGGCGAGGTGCAGCGGGGTCGAGCCGCTCTTGTTCCGCATACGCGGATCCGCACCGTTCGCGATGAGGGCGCCGACTCCGCTCGAGCTACGAGTCCGGACGGCTCGATGCAGCGGTGCCACGCCGCTCTTGTTCAGCGCGTCGGGAAACGCACCTGCTCGGATGAGAAGTGCGATCACGTCACGCTGCCCGGCCGGATCCCAAGTCGGGTCGCCAGGTCTGCCGTCGGCGGCGTAGTGCAGCGGCTCGGCGCCACGTCGGTTGCGAGCGCGAACCTGTGCGCCTTGCGCGACCAGCAACTCGGCGACCTCGGGCGTATGCGCGGCAGCAGCGACGTGCAACGCGGTGTCGCCACCGCCGATGTGATGATGAATCGCAGCCAGAAAGTACCCGTCGGCGTCGTCCAGCCGACGGGTCGCGAGATCAGGTGCTGAGCGCAGTTGACCCGTGATCTCGATGAGATCACGTGCGACGATCGCGGCGAACAACGCGCGAAGCGCGCCGCCATCGGCTCCATCGGGGCGCTGATCGCTGTTCACCGCGACGAGAATGCCCGGTCCGCAGGTGCTCTACAAGGCCTTGGTCGGTCATCGCACGAAGAAGTGGAAGCCGACCCACCACCAGGCCAGCACGAGCGCGACCCGGGTGGTGCGCCGCCGCATCAGGCGGCCGAACAGGGTGGACAGGGTCGGTATCCGGGTGCGCGGCAGGTGGCTGGCCAGCACGAGGCCGACGGCGGCGACCCAGATCAGCGCGAAGCCGACGTAGGTGAGTTCACGGCTGGTCATCTGCGGACCGTCTGGCGGGCGGTGCGGACCATGGCGTAGCCGGCCGATATCCAGGCTGTCAGCGCGATCCAGCGGACTACCGGGTGCGTCAGTGCGGGTTCGGTCATGTCGCTGAAGGTCGGGTGGTTGACCGACACGTCGTTCACGTTGATCTCGTGGATGAAGGACACCAGTTCCCAGACGCACCAGGACAGTCCGAGGGCCATCCACGCGAGTGCGCCGTGGCCGATCGGCGGCTCGTTCGGGGCGGTGGCGGCGGGTTGGCGCCAGACGGCCGGGATCGCCAGTACGCCGGCCGCGATCACCGCCGTTTCGACCGGTGTGCTGAACGGGATCCAGCTGCCGACCACGATGCCGAACAGCAGTGCGCCGGCCAGTACCGCAAGCGCTTCGGTTCGGCCGACCCGGTGGGGTGGTGCGGTTGTCGGCTCGGCGAGCGGTGGCTGCCGCAGTTCCGCCAGCGCGAGGGCGGCCGCCACGCCGAGGAAGATCACGGCGTCGACCGGTGCGCCTCGGATCACGTGGACCGTGCCGACGATGACGAGGATCAGCAGTGCTGGGCTGCGCACGAGGC
>DATBCR010000335.1:0-2698 GCA_036270375.1 Pseudonocardiaceae bacterium
CAACGGCGCGCGGCTCTCCGGGTCGACGAACCGGGCGAGGTTGGCGTCCCACACCGGCACCACCCGATCCGGGTACACCAGCTCGTCATGCGCCGGCCACCACACCTGGTGATAGGTCGCGGCCGTGACCTGCCGGATGACCTCGTGCGGAATCGAACCCCTTACCGCGGAATGCAGGTGCGGCGCCGCCCGCTTCTGGGGTTCGACGGTGGCGAAGTATTGAACGTCCCAGCCGACGACACGGCGAAGGTTCTGCCACCACCGATCCACCAGCGACGCGAAGTGCACCGCATCACGGGCCGCCCGCCGATAGTCGTACCGGTCGGGATCAACCGGCGTGCCGTCGTCCTTGACCCGCCCGTAGCTGTCGCACGTGAGAGTGATGAACATGGACGGGCGATAGCGGCCTGCGAACTCGCGTCCGACCGTGGTCTTGCTGACCCGCCGGGTGGGCAGGTTCGGTGCGCCCTGCCGCCGTTTGGTCGACCTGGTCGGTGGCCGCCGTGGTGGCCGGTCCGGTGAGGGCAGCCGACCCCGAACCCCGAGTTGCCGAAGTTCCTCGTCCGCCTCCCGGATCGCCTCGCGCAGCTCGTCAGCGTCGCAGCCCTGCCCGGTAGCCACGGCGTCGTGGTAGCGGGCGACCAGGTCCGCGCGCACGGCGAGCTGCGCCCGCTGCTCCTCGGTCGGCTCGTTGGCCGTGAACACGGGCTCGTCGGTCAGATGCCAGCCCTCCCGGCACTGGACCATCCGCAACGCCCGCGCCTTACGCGCACACGGCCCGCACACGCTCTCCACCGTTGAGCCGCACGGCATCGGGACGTACCGCAGTTCCCCGCTGTCCGGATCGCCGACCTCCATCGTGAACGGCCGGATACAGACCCCGTGCTGATCCGCCACCGCCGCAACGACATCAGCGGCGAGTGGTTGGCGCATCCGTTCCGCGCGGCTCGGCCCGGTCATGCCGCACCGCCCAGGCCGGCCCGGTCATCCGGTGCAGGGAAGGGCAGCACCGACGCGTCTCGCGCCACGGAGCCGGCGACGAATGCCTCAAGCGCCTTCACGGCCTCGTCCGGCACCCAGCCGGCACGCACCCGCAGCGGTTCGCGGATGCCCTCACCCCACACGAACCCAACACCGGCTTCGGACTCTCCGATCCGGTTGGCCCACGCGCCCCGTTCGTAGGCACCCTCACCCAACGCCATCACGACGTGGGATTTCGCCGTGACCCGCAGACAGATCCGGCGGGCGAACAGCTCCCGCACCGGCACCGTGTCCTTCGTGGGCTCCTGGACGTACCCGCGCACCGTGTAGCCCAGCGCCCGGCCCTGCGTGGTCAACACCGCAACCAGCTCGGTGATCTGTTCGCGGGCCTTGCGGTCGGTGTACTTGGTCAACGCGCCGATCTCGTCGAACTCCAACACTTCCAGCGGATGCTCAACACTGATCGGCACCATTCGGGTCCTGCCGGCGAACACCGGCTTGCGCGCGTTCATCCGCTCAACCATCGCGCGGATCAGCTCCAACGCGTCGGTACCGGTGACGGCGTAGTCGGTGAAGATCCGCCGCCCGTACGCCAGCTCCATCCCCTTGGGATCGATGCCGGACATGCGGACCAGACCATCCCGGATCGCTGGTGCGGCCGAGCACAACGGCGACCACATCACAGAGTTCTTCCCCGCGCCGGAGGCACCGACGACCAGGGTTTGCGCGGTCGGGCCGGCCAATGGCACCACCCAGTCCTGCCCATACTCAGTGTGTCCGGCCCACAACCGCCGCAAATCCACCTCCGCGCCGGCAACCGTGGCCAACGCATCCAGATCCGGGCCGGAGACGGCACCGGCGAGCAGGTTGCGCCGTTGGAAGTCGATGGACACCACATGCGGTGCGATCTCGCGGACCTGGCAGCGGGTCACCCGCCGGGCCGAGGCCAACGCCCGCGCCGCCTCATCGAAGTCTTCCGGCTTCTGGCCGGGCACCAACCGGACCCTCACCTCATCCCACGAGGGGCCAGACGTCACTCCGAGCACTGTCGGGTAGCGCACCACCGGACGCTGCTGATCACGGCGGATCTTCTTACGCCCCACCAGGTTGACCGTTACCGCCACAGGCAGCAGATCATCCCGGATGGACAGTCCACAGGCGTGCAGCCAGCCCGGCAATTTCGGGGCGTAGAGCGTCCACCGCAGCCACCACGCCCGAAGATACCGACCCGCCCACCGGTCGAACGACGGCACATCCACCAGCCGCCACCCGCCCAGCATCACGGCCACACCGGTCACGCTCGCGGCGAGGGACAACCATCCCAGCCAATGCCACCAGACCAGCACGGCGAGCAGGACGAGGCTGGTCCGCCAGTGCCGCACGATCTGACGAACAGTCCATATCACGGCCTTGACCAACCACCACACCGCGATGAACACCACCGCCACCGTGGCGACCGCTTCCGCGACAGCGACCAATGCCGTACCGATCTTGTGCAACACCCACACCACGACGGCCAGGCACCCGCCGGCCAGAACCAGGACGCCGATCATGTGCGCGCTCATCGCGGATCACCGCCCACAACGACGTTGACCGACACGACCAAAGCGCCGGCCGCGACCGTGCTGGCTATCGCCACTGTGAAGATCAACGGCAGCGCACCGAGGCAGCGATCGCACACGATCGAGTTCGGCGCGAACGTGCCGAACCGCTTGCA
>DATBCR010000336.1:0-1977 GCA_036270375.1 Pseudonocardiaceae bacterium
AGACAACCTATGACCTTGGTGCGGCCAGGTGGCACGCGACCGGGGAACTGCTGCCCGAATCCGTCCTGAGCGAACTGCGCCAGCACGACGCGATCCTGCTCGGCGCGGTCGGTGATCCCTCCGTGCCCAGCGGCATCCTGGAACGCGGGCTGTTGCTGCGTCTGCGATTCGAACTGGACCACCACGTCAATCTCCGGCCGGCCAAGCTCTATCCCGGCGTGCGCAGCCCGCTCGCCGATCCGTCCGAGATCGACATGGTGATCGTCCGCGAGGGGACGGAAGGGCCGTACGCCGGCAACGGTGGGCTCCTGCGCAAGGACACCCCGCACGAGATCGCCACCGAGGTCAGCGTGAACACGGCGTTCGGCATCGAGCGGGTGGTGCGGGATGCCTTCACTCGCGCCAGTGCGCGGCCGCGCCGGCACCTCACCCTCGTGCACAAGACCAATGTGCTCACCCACGCCGGTTCGCTGTGGTCGCGGGTGGTGGAGGAAGTGTCGCTGCAGCACCCCGAGGTCACCGTGTCCTACCAGCATGTGGACGCGGCGACCATCCACATGGTCACCGATCCGTCCCGGTTCGACGTCATCGTGACCGACAACCTGTTCGGCGACATCCTCACCGACCTCGCGGCCGCGATCACCGGCGGCATCGGGCTCGCGGCCAGCGGCAACCTGGACGTGACCCGCCGCAACCCGAGCATGTTCGAACCGGTGCACGGCAGCGCGCCGGACATCAGCGGCCGACGTCTCGCCGATCCGACCGCCGCGGTGCTGTCCGTCGCGATGATGCTCGACCACCTCGGCCAGCACGAGCCGGCCCGGCGGATCGAGGCGTCCGTCGCGTTCGACCTCGCCACCCGGGACCACTCGTCGCCGGGGGTCACCGAGGCGATCGGCGATCGGTTGGCGGCGCTCGTCTCCTCGAACGCGTCCAGCGCCCGCTCCACCCTCTAGGACGTGGTTCCCGGATCGTGGCCCTCCATCGGGTGTCCACGATCCGGGACAGTCGGCTCGAAAGTTGGACGGCGTACCCGCGCGTGTGGCACCATCCTGGCATGGCTCACCTCGTGGTGATCATTATCGCCGAGCGCGTCGGATAGCTGAAACCAGCAGCCGACGCGCAGACCTCTCGCATCCGCGGGAGGTCTTTTTGTTTGCCACCAATGATATTGCCACCAATGATGATCCGGCTCCCGTCCACTGAGGAGACAGTCCCGTGCCGACGTCACAGTCCCGCACCGCCCCCGCCGAGACGCCGCTCGGCGACCGGTTCCACGTCTACGACACCACCCTGCGGGACGGCGCCCAGCGCGAGGGCATCACCTACTCGGCCACCGACAAGCTCGCCGTGGCCCGCCTGCTGGACGAGGTCGGCGTCGGCTTCATCGAGGGCGGCTGGCCGGGCGCGCTGCCGACGGACACCGAGTTCTTCGCGCGGGCCGCGGCCGGCGAGCTGGAACTGCGGCATGCCGCACTGGTCGCGTTCGGCTCGACCCGCCGTGCCGGCACGAAAGTAGCGGACGACCCGCAGGTCGCGGCGCTGCTGGCGGCCGAGGCGCCGGTGGTCACGCTGGTCGCCAAGTCCGACCGCCGGCACATCGAACGCGCCCTGCGCACCGATGTCACCGAGGCGTGCGCGATGGTCGCCGACACGGTCAGCTACCTGGTTGCCAACGGGCGCAGGGTGTTCCTGGACGCCGAGCACTTCTTCGACGGCTACGCCTACGATCCGGACTGCGCGCTGCGGGTGCTCACGTCCGCGGTGGACGGTGGTGCGGACGTCGTCGTGCTGTGCGACACCAACGGCGGGCAACTGCCGATGGGCCTTGCCGAGACGGTGGCGGAAGTGGCCGCCCGCACCGGTTTCCGGCTCGGCATCCACTGCCAGGACGACACGGCGTGCGCGGTGGCCAACTCGGTGGCGGCGGTGCGGGCCGGCGCCACGCACGTGCAGTGCACCGCGAACGGCTACGGC
>DATBCR010000337.1:0-5886 GCA_036270375.1 Pseudonocardiaceae bacterium
GTTCTTCACCACCGTCGTCTTCCACGAGCCGAGCCAGATCCGCATGGTGCAGACGAAGGCGAACAACCAGCTGGCGGTCGTCCCGTACCGCGGCCACGACGGCGTGCTCCGCCCGCACTCGATCCAGGTGCTCACCTTCGCCGGGGCACACATCGCACGGATCACCTCGTTCCAGGACCCCGCGCTGTTCCCGACATTCGGCCTAGCGCCGACACTGCCGGCGCGGGTGGGCGAGGTTCACGCCAGGTAGCTCCAGTCGGGCTGGTAGCGCTTGTCGTAGGTGAACGTATTCGTCAGCTCGTCGAAGTCGGTCAGTTTCGGCACCGGCAGGTCACGCGGCAGCGGGCACGGCCGGCCGAGGTGTGCGGTGAACTCGTGCCCGAACGAGTCGAGCACGCCCCGCACCAGCCGGGCCGTGCCGGTGCCGCACTTGGCGCGCAACGTGTCCAGGTCGGTTTCGGTGCCGTCGCCACGCTCGATCCGGTCGAGGCGGTCCGTGATCTCCTGGATCTCGGATTTGCAGCCCGACTCGACCGCCAGGAACCGACAGAACGCCAGCGCCGCCGCCACCATGCAGGTCGACTCGTCGTACACGACCAGCCCGGCCGAACCGAGCGCGGAACCGGCCGCCCGCACCGAGTCGTAGTCCAGCGGCACGTCCAGCAGCGCCCCGGTCAGCGGCGCCGCGAAGGCGCCTGAGAACACCGCCTTCACCCGCCGGTCACCGGGCACGCCCGCACCCACGAGTTCGATCAGCATCCGCAGCGGCACACCCAGCGGCAGCTCGTACAGGCCGGGCCTGCGGACGTCGCCGGACAGCGTGAACACGGTGGTGCCCGGCGAACCGTCCGTGCCGGCCGCGCGGAAACTGTTGGCGCCCAACCGAATGATGCCCGGCACATGGGCAAGGGTCTCCACATTGTTGACAACGACGCGGTTCGGGGCGCTCCTGGGGGCGGGGACGGCCGGCTGCGGCTTGCCGCGCTCGATCACCCCCGCCATCGCCTTCTCCTCGCCGAACAGGTATTCGTCCGGGCCGAGCACGAGCTGGATCGGCACCGGCCCGAGCAGGTTGGCGTCGCGCAGGTCGTTCAACGCCATGCACAGCGCGGCGATCTCGGTGTGGAAGGTGCGCTTGACGCAGATGAACGCGCGGGTCGCGCCGAGGGCGTACGCCGCGATGGCCAGGCCCTCCAGCATCTGGTATGCGTTGCGGCGCAAGATGAATCGGTCCTTGAACGTGCCGAGTTCACCCTCGGCCGCGTTGCACACCAGGTAGACCGGCTCTGTGCCGTGCACCCCGGCCCATTTCGTCGCGGTCGGGACACCGGCGCCGCCACGGCCGCGCAGCCCGGCCGCCCGCACCTCGGCGATCACGTCGGCGGGCCCGATCCGCCGGGCCTCGGCCAGCCCGGCGCCACCGCCGTTGTCCCGGTGGTGCGCCAGCGACACCGCGGGCTCGGTCAGCGGCAGCAACGGTTCGACAGCTACGCCCATCTCGATTGCCTCCCCGAAAAGTGGTGGGTGGCGGAATGATTCGGGGGCACGGTGGTCCACTTCGGATCCGCGCGACGAGTGGTCCCACTATCTCGAACGTAACGAGCGGGCGGCATTCGTCATCCCCCGTGCGAGGTAGGCGCGCGGGGTACTGTGTCCCAGTCACTCAGGGCGACGGGAGGCCATCGGTGGGTGTGAACCAGCGGGCGCAGATCAGGATGACCGACGACGAGGTCGCGGCGTTCGTGCAGCGTAGCCGTACCACGACGATGGCCACCAACGGCCCGGACGGCACGCCGCACCTGGTCGCCATGTGGTACGCCGTGCTGGACGGCGAGATCTGGTTCGAGACCAAGGTCAAGTCGCAGAAGGTGGTGAACCTGCGGCGGGACGACCGGATCACGTGCATGATCGAGGACGGCCGCACCTACGACGTGCTGCGCGGTGTCGCGATCGAGGGCCGGGCCGTGATCTCGGCCGATCCGGACGACTGCCTCCGGGTCGGCATCAGCGTGTGGGAGCGCTACTACGGGCCGTATACCGAAGACCAGAAACCGCTGGTGAACCTCTTGATGAACAAGCGCGTCGTGGTGCGCGTGGTGCCCGGCCGGGTGCGTTCGTGGGATCACCGCAAGCTCGGTCTGGACCCGATGCCGCTCGGCGGTTCGACCGCCCAGTACCTGGACTGACGCCTAACCGTTCATCGATGGTCCACAGTGGACAGCCATCGTGCCGGGATGTGTTGCCTGTTCGGTGCGACGGCCTGGAACAGCCAGCCGAACCCGCCGAGCCCGGCCGGGTCGAGGAGTTCGGCCGCCTCGCCGGCCAGGCGCTGCGCGCGCAGGTAGCCGACCGGATCCCTGTCCGCCAGGGAGAGTTCCGGTTGTTGGCCGTCGATGCCCAGTGCCAGCAACGCATCCCGCTGCGTCGTGAGCACGGTGTCGTTGGCGCCGAACCGTTCGCCGGCCGCCGCGCACGCGTCCAGCGCCACGTGCGCGCAGATGTCGCACGAGCCGTCCGGCACCGGGCTGACCCACCGGCCGCCCCGGTAGCCGGCCACCGTGCCGCCCGGCGGGCGGTCCGTTCTGTGGTGGTGGAAGTCCACCGCCAGCGCGTATCCGTTCGCCAGGTGCCCGAGCAGGTCGACCCACGCCTCGTCGCGCGGGCGGCCGATCTCCGCGCGCTCGCCGATGCCGGGCGCCCACCACGTGGCCAGCCAGCGCACGTCCGCAGTGGTCGGCCGGCCGCCGAGCCGTTCGTTCCCGGTCGCCGGGTCGACCAGCACCAGTCGTAACCGCCCGGTGGTCTGCTCGACGACGTCCACCGGCACGTTGTCGAGCCACTCGTTGGCCATCACCAGCCCGGTGATGCCGGCCGGTACGGTGTCGACCCAGCTGACCGCGTCCGGAAGGCCGTCGGGCCGGGGCCGGATCTCGACCGCCGTGAGCCGCAGCCGGCCGGCCAGTTCGTCCGGGGCGAGCTCGTGGAGCTGGCCGAGCAGTTCGCCGCCACCGGCGCCGAC
Source organism: Pseudonocardiaceae bacterium (assembly GCA_036270375.1). Classification (GTDB taxonomy): domain Bacteria; phylum Actinomycetota; class Actinomycetes; order Mycobacteriales; family Pseudonocardiaceae; genus DATEPR01. The sequence goes on from DATBCR010000337.1 coordinate 3,020, forward strand.
ATCGACGACATCCAGCGCGGCCGGATGGCCCATGGCCTTGTCGACATGCGCCAGCAACGCGAGGATCGCACGGGCGAACACCGGTGACGCATGCACTGACGTGCGGAAATGCCGTGCCGGTAGTTCCGTCCGCCGGTAGAACCCGCGCTCGGCGTACAAGGCCCGCTCGGTCGCCACCCGCCAGGACAGCCACATCCCCCCGAGCGTACGGGGATCAGCTGTGTTCGGGTCAGTGCACTTCGAACCCGTCCCGCACCATGGCGGCGCGCAGGAACGGGATGAGTTCCGCACCGAACACCCCGGGGCTGTGCTCGCCGGGCCGGCACGCGTCGTAGCTGCTCATCGCGGCGACGCACTCGTCCGCGGTCACGTGCCAGCCGAGGTTGGTGCGCAGCTTGTGCAGCGGTATCCCCTTCTCCTCGGTCTGCCCGTGCGAGTCGAGGATGCGCCGCAACGCGTCCTCGTACTCGCCCGCCCGCCCGCCGACCGGCCGGCCGGAGCTGTCGAAATCGGACACCCCGTACACCGCCCACAGCGGGAACTTCGGCGGCGGACCGGCGTCAACGGTCATGTTCAGCTCGGTCATGGCGTGCACGATCCGGGCCATCCGGCGCGGCCGGAACGCGATGGTCGCCGGCGACACCTCGTCGCCGGCGGCCAACCGCATCTCCAGCTGGAACCGCACCGGGCCTCGCACTCCTTCGCGCCGGGGGCGTTCTGCGCGGCCCGTTCGGCGCGCACCCCGACCACGTTAGTGGTGTGCCAACCGATGATCAGCCAGCTGTGTCGAATTGTGTTGTCTTCTCCCGTGCGGTGTTCGGTCAAGCGGACTTTCGGTCAGTCCACGTCCACCCAGTTCAGGGTGCGCTCGACGGCCTTCTTCCAGCCCGCGTAGCCGGCCGCGCGCTGTTCGTCGTTCCAGGTCGGCTGCCAGCGCTGGTCCTCGTTCCAGTTGCTCTCCAGTTCGTCGGTCGACTTCCAGAAGCCGACCGCGAGCCCGGCCGCGTACGCCGCGCCAAGTGCCGTCGTCTCCGCGACCACCGGCTTGGACACCGGCACCCCGAGCACGTCGGCCTGCATCTGCATGCACAGCTGGTTCGCGGTGACGCCACCGTCCACCCGCAGCACGTCGAGGGTCACGCCGGAGTCCTGCTGCATGGCCTCGACAACGTCCCGGGTCTGGTAGCAGATCGCTTCCAGGGTCGCCCTCGCCAGGTGCGCGTTCGTGTTGAACCGGGACAGCCCGACGATCGCGCCGCGCGCGTCGGACCGCCAGTACGGCGCGAACAACCCCGAGAACGCCGGTACGAAGTAGATACCGCCGTTGTCATCGACCTGCCGGGCCAGCGCCTCGCTCTGCGCGGCACCGCTGATGATGCCCAGCTGGTCGCGCAGCCACTGCACGGCGGAGCCGGTCACCGCGATCGCGCCCTCAAGCGCGTACACCGGCCTGGCGTTGCCGAACTGGTAGCAGACCGTGGTGAGCAGGCCGTTCTGCGACCGCACCAGGTCCTCACCGGTGTTGAGCAGCAGGAAGTTCCCGGTGCCGTAGGTGTTCTTGGCCTTTCCCGGTTCGAAGCACACCTGCCCGACCGTGGCGGCCTGCTGGTCGCCGAGGTCGCCGGCCAGTGCGACCTCGCCGTTGAACGGGCCGTCCGCCCGGGTGGTGCCGTAGAGGTCTGGGTTGGACGACGGCCGGATCGTCGGCAGCATCGCCCGTGGCACGCCGAAGAAGCCGAGCAGTTCGTCGTCCCAGTCGAGCGTCTCCAGGTTCATCAGCATGGTGCGGCTGGCGTTGGTCGGGTCGGTGACGTGCACGCCGCCGTCGGTGCCGCCGGTCAGGTTCCACAGCAGCCAGCTGTCCGTGTTCCCGAAGATCGCGTCCCCGGCTTCCGCCGCCGCGCGGACGCCGTCGACGTTCTCCAGGATCCACTGGATCTTGCCGCCGGAGAAGTACGTCGCCGGTGGCAGGCCGGCCTTCCGGCGGATGGTCTGGCCACGGTCGTCCCTGTCCAGCGCGGACGCGATCCGGTCGGTTCGGGTGTCCTGCCAGACGATCGCGTTGTAGTACGGACGTCCGGTCTTCCGGTTCCAGACCACACTGGTCTCACGCTGGTTGGTGATGCCCACCGCGGCCAGGTCGGCGGCGTGCAGTTTGGCGTTCGTCAGCGCGGTCTGGATGACGGCCCGCGTGCGTTCCCAGATCTCGGCCGGGTTGTGCTCGACCCAGCCCGCCTGCGGCAGGACCTGCTCGTGCTCCAACTGGTGCCGGGCGATCTCGTTGCCGCCGTGGTCGAAGATCATGAAGCGGGTGCTTGTGGTGCCCTGGTCTACGGCTCCCACGAAGTCGGCCATGTCTTACCTTTCTCGCATCCGGCGCGGTCAACTCGTCAGGTGGTTGTCTCGAACTTCTCCGGGGCGCTGGGCACCGCGCCGGGCGCCGGCGTGTCCGAGCTGGGCAGGAACCGGCCAACCAGCCACTCGTACAGGCCGACGCCGATGATGCCGCCGATGATCGGCGCGACGATCGGTATCCAGAAGTACGGATGCCCGTACTGGTCCTGGAACGCCGTGCCGTACCCGGTGAAGAACGACGCGAGCCGGGGGCCGAAGTCGCTGGCCGGGTTGATCGCGTAGCCGGCGTCCGTACCCCACGCCATGCCGATGCCGACGACGACGAAGCCGACGATCAACGGTGCCAGGTTCGCGGCCGGCGACCAGTTGCGGATGTCGGTGATCGCGACGATGAGGAACAGCAGGATCGCGGTGCCGATGATCTGGTCACGGAACGCGCCCCAGTCGGTCACCGGCAGCACACCGTTGCCGGGCAGGGTGGAGAACACGCCCTGCGACTTGATGGTGTGGCC
>DATBCR010000338.1:0-3413 GCA_036270375.1 Pseudonocardiaceae bacterium
CCGCGCGTGCGGGGCGCGTTGCCGGATACCGGACAGCACGGCCCCGACCTTCGGTGCGGCGGCGGCGATCCGCGCGGCGAGCTGGTCCGTGCCGCCGCCCGTGAAGTGCTGCTTGCACGGCGCGCCGAACGGATTGGTCAGGCTCTCCAGGGCGCACGTCTCGATGACCGACGTGAACCCGATGTCGTTGCCGCCGATGGTGACCGTCACCAGATCGGTGGTGGTCGTCAAGGCGTTGAACTCCGGGGCGTTGCTGCCGAGCGGCACCGACTGGGTGTGTGTCATGTCGACCGTCGTCGCGCCGCCGCACGAGACGTCGACGAGGGTGGGGATGTGCATGGACCGGGCGAGGTCACCCGCGTAGTTGTGGTCCGAGCGGGCGCACCCGATCGGGTGTAGCGACTGGTTGGGGATCAGCGGCCCGGACGCGTACGAATCGCCGAGGGCCACGTAGTGCTGGAAGGTCGGTGCCGCGTTGGCATACGCGGCCCCGGCGAGCATCCCGGCCAGCGCGACGAGCGATGCGAAGCCGGCCACTAATCGACGATGGTGCGCCATTGCAACCTCGCTACCGGTGAGTAGGAGCAGTCCCTGGATCGTTCGCACCGGCCAGCGGGGTGTCAAGGGCCGACCGGATGACCGGCCGGCCGTTGACCAATGACAGTTTTCGGTTGTGCGGCAATAGTTTCGCGTTACCCGACGGTCGCGCCGACCGTGATGTCCGCGCGGTCGAGCAGTCGGCTCAGCACACCGATCAGCGTGTTGTCGTCGCCTGCTGATCCACTTCGCCAGGCGACCACGCCGTCCGGACGGATCAGGCTGGCGCCCGCGTCGCCGATTCCGTATGTGGTGGCGAGTTGTCCGGTCGGGTCGGTCACCTCCGCGCCGAGCCGGTAGGACGTCAGCCGCATGCCGAACACGGTGGCCGCGCGTTCGGCCGCCCGCTGCCACGCCGTGCCGTCCGTGCCGGCGATCAGCACCCAGCCGTCGCCGAACAGGTGCACCGTCGAGGTCTCGAAGCCGTTGACGGCCACCGCCACGTGCGGCGCGCGGAAGCCGGGCCGGGCGCTCGGGGCGGCCTCGGCGAGTGACGGGTCGTCGTCCTCGATCAGCACCGCACCCGACCGGCAGCGGAACCCGAAGCCGAGGCGGTAGGCGTCCAGTGGCTCAGGCACGCCGGTCAGGTCGAGGTCCGGCTTGATCCGCTCCTTGGCGTTGTGCAGGGACGTGATCACGACCTGCTCGGCGAACGGCCGGCGCTCGGCGTCGTAGCTGTCCAGCAGACCCGGGCCGGCGACGTGGGCCAGTACGTCAGCCAGTTTCCACGCGATGTCGTAGCCGTCGCAGATCGCGGTGTTGCCGCCCATGCCCCCGGTTGGCGGCGTGACCTTGGCCGCGTCACCGGCGAGGAAGATCCGGCCGACCGCGAACCGCTCGGCGATGTTCGCGGCGATCTCCCATTCCTGCACGACTTTGATGGCCGGTTCGAGTGTCGGATCGTCCAGCCCGATGCGGATCAGCTCGGTGACGCGCTCGGTGGTGAAGTCCAGCACCGACTCGCCGCGTTCCGGGTGGTAATCGAAGCTGAACAGGTGCCGGTTGGGCACGGCGGTGTTGATGAAGACCCCGGTGAAGGCCGGATTCTGCAGGTAGTACAGCGCGACGGAGTCCGGCTCGATGTGCCGCGTGAGGTCGACGTCGAAGATCACGCCGACCGCGTGGCTCAGCGCACCCTTGCCATAACGCGGAATGCCGAGTGTTTCCCGGAACGGACTGCGATGCCCGTCGGCGGCAACGACGTAGTCGGCGCGGACCGTGGTGAGGCGGCCGTTCCGCCGGTCGAGCAGGCGAGCGGTGACGCCGTCCGGATCCTGTTCGAACGACACGACTTCGGTGCCGAACCGGACTCTGGCGCCTTTGTGTTCGGCTTTCGCGAGCAGGATCGGCTCGACCTGATCCTGCGAAGCCATGCCGAACGGGGCCGGCGAGATGGCCGAGGTGTCCAGATCCTGGTTGCCCTGCACGATGGTGTGAAACACGGTGCCCCGCACGGATTCGGCGACCTTGATGGTCAGTCCGCGGCCGAGCCCGTAGCTGACGGCCATGATCTCGTCCGCAACGCCGGCCACCCGCAACAGCTCCATGGTGCGCGGGAACTGCCCGGTCGCGCGCGGGTGGATCGACGTGCCCGGGTGACGTTCCACCAGCAGGACGTCGACGCCCCGGTGGGCGAGGAACAGCGCGGCCGAGCAACCGGCCAGCCCGGCACCGACGACCAGCACCGTAGTTCGTTCATCACTCATGAATCTCAGCCTCCCCTGTAGTCTCCTGTCTAAGTATCTTAGACACAGAGATACTTGGGAGGCAAGGCCGTGGCTACAAGATCCACAGCGGCTTACGGGCCGGCCATCTGGTCACGGCGACGGATGAGGTACGCCGTCTCGGCGGTGTTGCCGACCAGCCCGATGGCCAGGTCGTACGCCGCCCGCGACTCCTCGCTCCGGCCCAGCCGGCGCAACAGCTCGGCGCGGGTGGCGTGGTACAGGTGGTAGCCAACCAGCGGCAGACCGTCCACCTCCGCCAGCGCGACCTCCGGGCCGTCGAGCTCGGCGACCGCGATCGCCCGGTTGAGCCGCACGATCGGCGAGGGGTCGATGCGGACCAACTGGTCGTAGAGCGTGACGACCTGCGACCAGTCGGTGTCACGGATGTCGCGGGCGTCGGTGTGGACGGCGCTGATCGCGGCGAGGATCTGGTACCGCCCCGGCGCCTGGCCAGCGGCGAGGCGCGCGCGGACCAGGGCGTGGCCCTCGGCGATCAGCTCACGGTCCCAGGCGCCTCGGTCCTGCTCGTCGATGGTGACGAGCTCACCGCTCGCCGACACCCGCGCGGCCCGGCGGGCCTCCGTCAGCAGCATCAGCGCCAGGAGCCCGGCGACCTCGCCGTCCGCCGGCATCAGGGCACGAACCAGCCGGGTCAGCCGGATCGCCTCGGCGGTCAGGTCGCTGCGGACCGCGTCCTTCTCGGGGTTCGAGCCAAGGTAGCCCTCGTTGAAGATCAGGTAGAGGACGGTGAGCACCCCGGTGACCCGGGCCGGGAGGTCTGCACGGAACGGCACGCCATAGGGGATCTTGGCCGCCTTGATCTTCGCCTTCGCGCGGGTGATCCGCCGGCCCATGGCGGCCTCCTGGACCAGGAACGCGCGGGCGATCTCGGGCACGGTGAGCCCGCCGACCATCCGCAGGGTCAGCGCAACGCGCGCCTCCATGGCGAGAGCTGGGTGGCAGCAGGTGAATACGAGGCGGAGCCGGTCGTCGTCGATGGCGCCGAGCGGCTCGGGGGCGTCGGACAGCATCAGCGCCTCCTTGTGCTTAGCCGCACGCTTGGCCTCGCGCCGGATCCGGTCGATGGCC
>DATBCR010000339.1:0-2783 GCA_036270375.1 Pseudonocardiaceae bacterium
AACCTGGGCACGGCACGCGGCGGCGTACCGGTCGCACTGGACAACTCCCCCGGTTACCAGCCGCCAGCCATCCGGCTCACCGGGCGGACCAGCGGAACCCTCGCCACCGTGTCGGTTCCGCCGGACGCGCGGGGCACCGAGCTGCGCGCCACCGTCGACTGGGGCCACGGCGTCACCACGACCGAACTGCTCGACCCCACGTTGACCGTCACCGGAGCCCAACCACACCGGCACCCGGTGTCCATCACCATCAGCGATGCCGTGAACGGCACCATCCTGTGCTGCCGAATTCACTGGTCGAGATAGGCGAGGACGGCCAGGACACGGCGGTGATCGGTGTCCGACGGTGGCAGCCCGAGTTTCGCGAACAACGCGTTGATGTGATTGCTGACCGCCTTCTCGGTGATCACCAGGCTGGCGGCGATGGCACCGTTGGAGCGGCCCTCGGCCATCAACCGGAGCACGTCACGTTCCCGGGGCGTGAGGGCCGCCACCGTGTCCGTGCGGCGCACCAGTTGAGCCACCACCTCCGGGTCCAGGATCGTGCCGCCCGCCGCGATCTCCCGTAGCGCATCGACGAACCGCCGCACGTCCCCGACCCGGTCCTTGAGCAGGTAGCCGACGGCGCCGGCACGGTCGGACAGCAACTCCCGCGCATACAATCGTTCGACGTGCTGGGACAAGATCAGGATCGGCAGGCCGGGCACCGCCCGGCGGGCGGCGATACTCGCCCGCAGCCCTTCGTCGGTGAACGTCGGCGGCAGGCGCACGTCGACCACCGACACATCGGGTTGGACCGCGATCAGCGTTTCCGCCAACGCCGGCCCGTCGACGACGGTGGTGACCTCGAAGCCGTGCGCGGCCAGCAATCTAGTCAGCCCGTCGCGCAGGAGCGCTTGGTCCTCGGCGATCAGGACCCGCATGGCAGCTGCATCTCCAGCACGGTAGGACCGGTGGGTGGACTGGTGATACGCAGGGTTCCGTCCAACGGGGACAACCGATGTTGGATGCCGCGCAGTCCGCTGCCGGCGGCCGGGTCGGCGCCGCCGTGGCCGTCGTCGCGGACCGTGACGTGCAGGGCAGCGCCGTCGTGGGCGATGGCGATGCCGATCCGATGCGCGCCGCTGTGTCGGTTGGCGTTGGCCAGGGATTCGGCGATGGCGAAGTACGCCGCGGATTCCACCGACGCCGCCAGCCGACCGTCCAACCGCAGGTCTACATCGACCGGGATGCCACTGGCCAGAGCCAGATTCCGCACCGCGCCGACCAGGCCCCGCTCGGCCAGCACCGGCGGGTGAATACCGCGCACTAGGTCACGCAACTCACTCAGCGCCGTCCCCGCGTTGGCGCGTGCTTCCACCAGCAGTGCCCTGGCCTCGGCCGGATCGGTGTCCAGCACATCCTCAGCCATACCCAGATGCAACGACAACGCGGCCAGCCGCATCTGCGCGCCGTCATGCAGATCCCGTTCCACCCGACGCAGTTCAACCGCCGTCGCGTCCACGGCGGCTGCCCTGGTGGCGATCAACCGATCCACCCGAGCGGCCAGTTGAGCGGCTGCGGTCGGCGCCAGCAGCCAGCGGCCCAGGCCGGTCTGGGCCGCGAGGAGATGCCTCGGCACCTGGTAGGCCACAACGAGCAGTCCCCCGCCCAACGGCATCAGCAGCCAGGCCAGCGGACCGGACCGGCCGACCATCTCCAGCACGGGCGCGAGCAGGCATTCGCCAGCCGCGAGCCAGAGTCCGACGCCGATCACCACACCGGCGACACCGGCCACGAACTGGCACGACAGCCAGGCCAGATCCCGCCAAGTCGCCGGATCTTCTACCAGCGCGCGGGCCCTGGCCAGCGGCCCCTTCGGCAGTGGCAGGTAGAGCGACCCCGGCACGGCGAGCCGACGCCGTTGCAACTGCGCCACCTGCCGGGTGCACCACACGGCGCCCAGAAACAGCACGACACCAACACCGGCCGCGACACTCGCCGGCACCGAGAACACGGTCAGGAACAACACAGCCGGTCCGGGCAGCCCGATGACCAGACCAGTCAACAGCTGCCGCAACTCCCGTACGGCCCGATCATCCACCGCATCAATCGATCATGCCAGCCAGGCAGCGCCAAGGCATGGGTGCCAGCGCCCGGCTCGGCCTTGGTGCTGGCCCCCTTGCTGATCGAGGTATCCGCACCCTGGTTGTCCAGTGCCGGCCCGGCCAGGCTCACCAGCCAGCGGTGACGCGTAGGGGTCGCGTCACGCATCCGAACTGGAGGACATCATGCGGCGCCGTGTCAGGTACCTGTTGGCGATCGTGGCGGTCATCCTCACGACCGTGCTGTCGCCGCCCGCGTATGCCGTTGCGGCAACGGGTGTGCGTATCGCGGATGTGTCCTTTGTGGGCAGTGGTGGTGTCGTGCTGCAGGGCAGTGTGGTCGGCCCAGCGGCGGCGGGACACCACCCCGCCATGGTGATGCTGTCCGGTGCGGGTAGCGGTGGCCGGACGGAACTGCTACCCGAAGCCGAGGCGTTCGCGCGGCACGGCATCGTGACGCTCGTCTACGACAAACGGACGGTGGGCTATTCGTTTTTCCATCGGGACTATTCGGTGCTCGCCGACGACGCCCTCGCCGGCCTACGACTGCTGCGCACCCGCGCGGACGTCGATCCGGCGCGGGTGGGACTGTGGGCGCTGTCCGAGGGCGCATTCGTCGCGCCGCTCGCCGCCGACCGGTCGACCGACGTGAAGTTCCTGATCACGGTCGGCGCCGTGGGTGTCACACCGGCCGAGCAG
>DATBCR010000340.1:0-1734 GCA_036270375.1 Pseudonocardiaceae bacterium
CGTTCGCTGCTCACCGAGGTGCATCAGGGCACGTTCGCGGACCGCGTGATCGTGCCGGCACGCAACGTGCTGCCCAAACCGGCGGGGCTGTCGTTCGCCGAGGCGGCCTGCATGGGCACCGCGTGGCTGACCGCGTACCGGATGCTGTTCGTCAAGTCCGGCCTGCGGCCCGGCCAGACCATGCTGGTGCAGGGCGCGTCCGGTGGCGTGTCGACCGCCCTCGTCACACTGGGCAAGGCAGCGGGCCTGCGCGTGTGGGTGACCGGGCGGACCGAGGCCAAGCGCGCGCTGGCAACGGAACTCGGCGCGGACGGCGTCTTCGAGTCCGGCGCACGGCTGCCCGAACGGGTGGACGGCGTGTTCGAGACGGTCGGCAAGGCCACCTGGTCGCACACCGTCAAGTCGCTCAAGCCGGGCGGCACGGTGGTGATCTCCGGCGCCACCAGCGGCGACGCGACGGCGGCCGAACTGCAGCGGGTCTTCTTCCTGCAGCTACGGGTGATCGGCTCGACGATGGGCACCCGCGATGAGCTGGCCACCCTGCTCAGCTTCTGCCAGCAGGCGGGCATCCACCCGAGGATCGGTGCGGAGTTGCCGTTCGAGCAGGCCGAGGTCGGATTCAAGGCGATGCTGGACGGCGAGACCGCCGGCAAGATCGTCTTCAGCCGGTAGAGCCCGTCGGATGTCGAGCACGATGGTGGCGTTGGACGGTCCGGCGAGTATCCGCCCGACCATCGGCGCCCGGCCGACAAGCGCCGTCAGGTGTCGAGTGCCTTGGTGGCGTTGGACAGCGCGGTGATCGCCTCCGCGTGCAGGCGCCGGACCACGTCGGCGGCCGGGGCCTCGGTCGCGAGCGGGTACGCCTGGCCGGCCCACAGCGACATCGACTCCGGGTCACCCGCGACACCGGCCGCCGTGCGGATCGGCCGGGTCATGTGGTGCAGCTGCGGGTAGGCCGCCGGTGCCTGCGCGCCGTGCTCGGTGATGAACCGGTTCGCAAGTCCCCTGGCCGGTCGGCCGCTGAACGCCCTGGTCACGGTCGTCGTCCGGGTCCCGTCCGCCAGAGCCGCGCGTTGGGTGGCCGCCGTGCCCGCCTCCGGGCAGCGCATGAACGCCGTGCCGCACTGGGCGGCCACCGCGCCACCGGCCAGAACCGCCGCCACGTCCCGGCCGTGCACGATGCCGCCGGCGGCCACCAACGGCAGGTCCACCGCCGCCGAGACCAGTCGCAGGGCCGCGAGCAGCCCGTACGGCTCGCCACCGGTGGGTGATGCCGGGTCGTTGACGAACGTGCTCCGGTGCCCGCCGGCCTCGAAACCCTGTACGCACAACGAGTCCGCGCCCAGTTCGGCCGCCTGCCTTGCCTCCGCCGGTGTGGTGACCGTGACCACCACCTCGGTGCCGGCCTCGTGCAGCCGCCGCACGTCCACCGGTCTCGGCAGGCCGAACGTGAACGACACCACCGGAACCCGCCGCGCCACCAGCAGATCGATCTTGGCCGGGTAGTCGTCGTCGTCCCAGCGCGCCTCGCCCGGCGACGTGCCGTAGCGCACGGCATCCGTGTCGATCGCATGCCGGTAGCCTGTGAGGTCCACAGTGGACTCGGGGCCGGGCACGAAAAGGTTGACGCCGAACGGTGCCGTGCTCAGTGCCGACAGGGTAGCCAGTTGCTCGGCCAGCGCGGACGCCGTGCGATAGCCGCCGGCGAGGAAGCCGAACGCCCCGGTGCCACCG
>DATBCR010000341.1:0-6353 GCA_036270375.1 Pseudonocardiaceae bacterium
TCACGCGCTGGTCGATGCCCTCGTAGCGGCCGCACGCGAACACCAGCCTCGGCTCCTCGGCGTACTCGACGGCGACTGCCTGCGTGAACGGACGGCCGGCGGGGCTCGGCACGACGAGACGGGCGTCGGTGCCTTGTGGGCACACCGTGTCCAGGGCCTCGCCCCACACCTGCGGCTTCATCACCATGCCCGGCCCGCCGCCGTACGGGCTGTCGTCGACGGCGCGGTGCACGTCGTGCGTCCAGTCCCGGAGGTCGTGCACGTCAAGGCTGATCAGGCCGCGCTCGATCGCCTTGCCCAGCAAAGCGGCGCGGGCCGGGGCGAGGTACTCGGGGAAGATCGTGACGACGTCGACGTGCACGGTTCACTCGTCGTCGAGCAGGCCGGGTGGCGGGTCGAGCAGGACGTGCCCACCGCGCACGTCCACCTCGGGCACGATCTCGCGCACGAACGGAACAAGGGCCTCGCCGCCGTCCGCCCGGTCCACCACCAGCAGCTCGCCGCCGGCCCCGTGCAGCACCTCGCGCACGGTGCCGACGACGGCGCCGGCCACGGTCCGCACGGCGAGGCCTTCGAGTTGGTGGTCGTAGAACTCGTTCGGGTCGTCGATCGGAGGCAGGTCCACCGGGTCCGCGCACAGCACGGCCCCGCGTAGCGCCTCGGCGGTGTCCCGGTCGTCGACGCCGTCGAAGAACACCAGCATCCGTCCGGAGTGTGGCCGGGCGGCCGTCACGGTCAGCGAACGGGACACCGAGCCGTCCCGGGATGTGACGAACAACACTGCGCCCACGGCGTAGCGCAGGTCGGCCGAGTCGGTACTCGGGTCGACCAGCACCTCACCTCGGATGCCGTGCGCCTTCACCACCCGGCCGACCATCCGCAGCGCCGGCTTGTCCGGTGTGGCTCTGTCCTCGGACATCGGTCAGCGGTCGGTGTCGACCACGTCCACCCGCACACCGCGACCACCGATACCGGTCATCACGGTGCGCAGCGCGGTCGCGGTCCGACCACCCCGGCCGATCACTTTGCCGAGGTCCTCCGGGTTGACGTGCACTTCGAGCGTCCGCCCGCGACGCGTGGTCAGCAGTTGGACCCGCACGTCGTCCGGGTGGTCGACGATGCCACGGACCAGGTGTTCGAGCGCATCCGCCAGAACATTCACTGCTTGTCCGGAGCGGGCGCCTTGTCCGGAGCGGGCGCCTTGTCCACGGCGGGCGCGTCGGCGTCGGCCTTGGCCGGCTCCGCCTTCTTGCCGCCGCGCCGCTTCGGCGTGGTGGCCTCGACGGTCGGCTCCTCGCCGGCCGCGGCGAGTGCGGCGTTGAACAGGGTCTGCTTGTCCGGCTTGGGTTCGGCGACCCGCAGGGTGCCCTCGGTGCCCGGCAGGCCCTTGAACTTCTGCCAGTCGCCGGTGATCTCCAGCAGGTGCTGCACCGGCTCGGTGGGCTGGGCGCCGACACCGAGCCAGTACTGCGCCCGGTCGGAGTCGATCTCGATGAAGCTCGGCTCCTGCTTCGGGTGGTACTTGCCGATGGTTTCGATGGCGCGGCCACCGCGGCGGGTCCGCGAATCGGCGATGACCACACGATAGTGGGGCTGACGGATCTTGCCGAGACGCTGCAGCTTGATCTTGACGGCCACGGGCTTGGGTACTCCTCAAACTGTCGGTACGTGAGATTCAGGCGCCCGTGTGCCGAGTGGGGTCGGCCACGGGTGCCCGGAGTTCAGGTGCCGCGACTGGGTGAGAGGGACCTGCCGCAGCGGACAGCCAACTATTCTGCCAGACGCTTCGGCGAGAGCACGAACCACCGGGGTATTTCGTTGCCGGTCAGGACACGAATGGGGTGATTGGCACGCCGGCCGCTTCGAGCGCCGCGCGCACGGCGGTGGCGTGTTGGACGGCGCCCGGTGTGTCGCCGTGCAGGCACAGCGACCTCGCCGAGCTTGGCAGGACCGTGCCGTCGACTGCGACCAGTTCACCGTGCTCGGCCAGGCGCATCGCTCGTTCGACGACCGCGTCGGTGTCGGTGATCAGGGCGTTCGGCTCGGTTCGCGGGACCAGGGTGCCAGCCGGTGTGTAGCCGCGGTCGGCGAAGGCCTCCTGGACGCAACGCAGGCCGGCCGCGTCGGCCTCGGCGAGCAGCCGGGACCCCGGCAGGCCGAGCACCGGCAGGTCGCCGTACGCCCGCACGCCGGCCACCACAGCCCTGGCCTGGGCCTCGTGGTGCACGGTTGCGTTGTAGAGCGCGCCGTGCGGCTTGACGTAGGCGACGCGGCCGCCGGCGGCACGGGCGAACGCTTCCAGGGCGCCGATCTGGTACAGCACCTCGTCGGCCAACTCGGTCGGCGCCACGTCCATGAACCGGCGGCCGAAGCCGGCCAGGTCGCGATAGGACACCTGGGCGCCGATCACCACACCGCGGGCAACGGCCGCCACGCACACCTTGCGCATGGTGACCGGGTCGCCGGCATGGAAGCCACAGGCCACGTTGGCGCTGGTGACCACGTCGAGCAGGCCGTCGTCGTCACCGAGCCGCCAGGCGCCGAAACCCTCACCGAGATCGCTGTTCAAGTCGATCACGATGCCATCACCCCCATCGCCACCAGCAGCATCGCCATTGCCGGCAGGAAGTTGTTCACCACGTGGGCGATCACGCTGGCCGGCAGGCGGCCGGTGAGCACCCTGGCCAGGCCGATCGGTATCGCGATGACCAGCAGCAGCGTGGTGCGGATCGGTTCGAGGTGGCTGGCCGCGAAGATCGCCGTGCTCAGCCCGAACGCGGCACACCGGCCCCACTGCTGGCGCTGGATCGCACCCCAGAGCAGGCCACGGAAGATGACCTCCTCGCAGATCGGCCCGACCAGCCACACGTACAGGAACATCACGACGGCGGCGGTCATCGGCATCCGGCCGCCGTCCAGCACGGTGTTGATCGCGGAACTCGCGTCGTTCGCGCCGACGATCCTGGTCCAGATGTACGCGGCGACGGCGGTCAGCACGACACCGGCCAGGCCGAGCTTCACACCGACTTTGACGTCCGCCCAACGCAACCGCAGCCCGAGGTCGATCACCGGGCCGTTGCCGCGCAGCACGGTCGCGAGCACGGCGACCCCGGCGGCCAGCCCGGTCGGCACGATCGTGCCGACGAGTTCGTCCGCGATGGTGACCGTGCCGTGGCTCGGATTCGGGTCCAGGATCGCGGCCAGGAACACGGCGGACAGCAGGAGCACGGCTTCGACCAGCAGGAACGCGCCGAAGCCCCATCGGTGCGGCGGGTCGGCTGCCGGGAGCGTGTCCTCTGCCGTTGGCTGGGCTGCCGGCAGCACGACCGCCTCGGACGGATCGGCCGTGACACCCGATGATTCGTTGTCTTGTGGGGGCAACGGCGTCACGTAAGCCTCCGGTCGGCCGGGTTCGTAGAGATCCGACAATAGGACGACCAGTGCCCACTCCGCCCGCCATGATTCGTATCGGCGGGTCACGACTGGCCGAAAACAGCCAGCGTCCTACCGGACCACCCTGCCGCGCAACAAGATTCGGCTCGGCGTGTGCAACACGTCCAGGTCGTGTCGTGGATCTGTCGAGTAGCCGACCAGGTCGGCGGGGGCACCCTCGGTGAGCAGTGGCCAGCCGAGCCACTGCCGCGCCAGCCAGGACGCCGCGCCGATGGCTGCCGTGGAATCCAGGCCGACCTCGGTCAGTGCGCGTACCTCGGCGGCGATGCGGCCGTGTTCGGTGCCGCCGCCGGCGTCGGTGCCCGCGTAGACCGGTACGCCCGCCTCGACGGCCGCCGCGACCGTGTCCCGGACGCCTGCGTGCAACGCCCGGATGTGGTTGGCGTAGGCCGGGTATCTGCTCGCGGAGTCGGCGATGCCGGGGAACGTCTCGATGTTGATCAGGGTCGGCACCAGCGCGGTGCCACGGCGGGCCATCTCGTCGACGACGGCCGGCGTGAGGCCGGTGCCGTGTTCGATGCAGTCGATGCCGGCGTTGATGAGACCAGCCAGGGCGTCCTCGCCGAAGACGTGCGCGGTCACCCGAGCACCGGCCTTGTGGGCCGCGTCGATCGCCGCGACCAGGACGTCATCCGGCCACAGCGGCGCGAGGTCGCCGATGGACCTGTCGATCCAGTCGCCGACGATTTTCACCCAGCCGTCGCCCTGGTCGGCCTGTGCGACGACGGCGGCCGGCAGGTCGGCCGGGTCCGCGATCTCGACGCCGAGATACGGCAGGTAGCGCTTCGGACGGGAGATGTGCCGGCCGGCGCGGATGATCCGGGGCAGGTCGAGGCGTTCCTGCAACGGCCGGGTGTCGATCGGGGCGCCACAGTCCCGGATCAGCAGCGCGCCTGCGTCCCGGTTGGTCTCGGCCTGCTTCGCCGCCTGGTCCAGTTCGACCGGGCCGCCCGGGCCGATGCCGATGTGGCAGTGCGCGTCGACGAGGCCGGGCAGCAGGAAACCGCCGTCGAACACGGTCTCGGCGCCCGGGACCGCCTCGGTGCGCACGCGGCCGTTGACCACCCACAGGTCGCGCTGCTCGTCGTCGGGCAGGACGACGCCACGCAGGTGCAGGGCGCTCATCGCGGTGCGGTCACTTCTTCTTGTTGTTGCCGAACTTCAGCTTCGACGGGTCGAAGCCGGGCGGCAGCTGGTCGAGACCCGCCAGCCCGGGCGGCAACTCGTTCAGGCCGGGCGGCAGCGACGACAAGTCCGGGATGCCGCCGGGGAAGATGCCGCCGTTGACCCGTGCCGGCGTCGGCCCTCGGCCCTTGCCCTTCTTGCCTTTCTTGCCCTTGCGCGCGGTCGCCTTGCCGCGCCCGGCGCCCGGCAGGCCCATGCGCCCGGCCATCTGCTGCATCATCTTGCGGGCGTCGAAGAACCGGGTGACGAGATCGTTGATCTCGCGGACCTCCACCCCGGAGCCACGCGCGATGCGCAGCCGGCGGGACGAGTTGATGATCTTGGGATCGGCCCGCTCGGCCGGCGTCATGCCGCGGATGATGGCCTGCACGCGGTCCAGGTGCTTCTCGTCGAACTGGGACAGCTGGTCCTTGATCTGCCCGGCGCCGGGCAGCATGCCGAGCAGGTTGGCGATCGGGCCCATCTTGCGGACCGCGAGCATC
The DNA here is from genome assembly GCA_036270375.1 of Pseudonocardiaceae bacterium. Taxonomy (GTDB): domain Bacteria; phylum Actinomycetota; class Actinomycetes; order Mycobacteriales; family Pseudonocardiaceae; genus DATEPR01. The sequence goes on from DATBCR010000341.1 coordinate 5,121, forward strand.
TGCTGCAGGAAGTCCTCCAGCGTGAGGTCGCCGGAGCCGATCTTGGCCGCGGTGGCCTCGGCCTCCTTGGCGTCCATCGCCAGTTCGGCCTGCTCGATCAGGGTGAGCATGTCGCCCATGCCGAGGATGCGGCTGGCCATCCGGTCCGGGTGGAACACGTCGAAGTCGGCCAGTTTCTCGCCGTTGGACGCGAACATGACCGGCTGGCCGGTGATCTGGCGGACGCTCAGCGCGGCACCACCCCTGGCGTCGCCGTCCAGCTTGGTGAGCACGACGCCCGTGAAGCCGACGCCGTCCTGGAAGGCCTGCGCGGTGTTCACGGCGTCCTGGCCGGTCATCGCGTCGACGACGAACAGGATCTCGTCCGGCTGTGTGGCGTCACGGATGTCGGCGGCCTGCCGCATCAGTTCGGTGTCCACACCGAGCCGGCCCGCGGTGTCCACGATGACGACGTCGTACTGGGCGTGCTTGGCTTCCTCGATGCCGCGCCGCGACACGTCGACCGGGTCGCCGACGCCGTTGCCCGGCTCGGGCGCGAACACCGTGACCCCGGCCCGTTCGCCGACCACCTGAAGCTGCGTCACCGCGTTGGGGCGCTGCAGGTCGGCGGCTATCAGCAGCGGCGTGTGGCCCTGGTCGTGCAGCCACTTGGCCAGCTTGCCGGCAAGCGTCGTCTTGCCGGCACCCTGCAGGCCCGCGAGCATGATCACGCTCGGCGGGTTCTTGGCAAGGTTGAGCCTGCGGGTCTCGCCGCCGAGCACCTCGATCAGCGCCTCGTTGACGATCTTGAGGATCTGCTGGGCCGGGTTCAGCGCCTGGGAGACCTCGACGCCTTTGGCGCGTTCCTTGATCCCCGCGATGAACGTGCGCACGACGGGCAGCGCGACGTCGGCTTCGAGCAGGGCGATCCGGATCTCACGCGCGGTCGAGTCGATGTCCGCGTCGGTCAGCCGGCCCTTGCCCCGCAGGTTCTGCATGACGGACGTGAGCCGGTCGGAAAGGGTGTCGAACACGGGTGCGTCGCTCCAGCGGGTCGATGGTCCGGCTGGTAAGTGACTAGTAAAGATCAACTAGTAAGGACTACTAGTAAAGATTACTAGTGGCCAGCCATCACCAGGCTAGCCGTTCGGGTCCGCGCGCCGGGCCGGACTGCCGTGCAAGCGCCCGGTGGGATGCCGATCCCCCTGGTATCCGCATCCCACCGGGGCCGGTCAACGTCGACCGGCGGTGCCC
>DATBCR010000342.1:0-4569 GCA_036270375.1 Pseudonocardiaceae bacterium
CGCCGTGCGGGCAAGTGCAATTCTTGACGCGGTCACCATCCCAGAATCCTGCAAATGCCCGGCACGGTGTCCGGTATTAGACCAAAGCGAGACCCGTGCGCAGGGGCTCCGCCATGCCCAGGGGGCACGCCGGACCGCCGCCAGACCGTGACCACCCGACAAATGACTCGGATCAACCACGACTAATCAGACATCAATCGTTAACCGTGACGCAATTCAACATAGACGCACATGTCGGTTCCGTACCTGAAGGTCTTCTCTATGGAGGCTGGAGAGATTGAGGGCAGTTCCTGGACGGTGCGAGCTCGCGGGATCACCAAGAGCTTCGGTGAAGTAGTCGCGCTTGACGGTGTCGACCTGGACGTCGCGGCCGGGCAGGTCCACGGGGTGGTGGGGCCGAACGGGGCGGGGAAGACGACGCTCCTCGGCCTTCTGCTCGGCCTGTCGGTGGCGGACCGCGGCAGCCTCGAGGTGCTGGGCAAGCCGGTCGGGCGGTCGTTCACGGCGCCTGATGGCGTCGCGGGCTTCGTTGACGGTCCCGGTCTCTACCCGTCGCTGACCGCCCGCGGCAACCTGGCCGCGCTGGCCCGCCTGCGCGGTCCCGGTGCGCCGACGGCGGGAATCGATGACGTCCTGGGGCAGGTCGGGCTCACCGATGTCGCCGGCGACAAGATCCGCGGCTTTTCCCTCGGGATGCGCCAGCGGCTCGGGCTCGCCGTCGCCCTGCTCACCAGGCCGCGGCTTCTCGTGCTCGACGAGCCCGCGAACGGCCTCGATCCGGTGGGCAAGAGGCACGTGCACGGCGTCCTCACCCGGCTCGCGGCGGACGGGGTCACGGTGGTGCTCTCCAGCCACCGGATGGACGACCTTGAGGCGCTGTGCTCCGAGGTCACGATCGTCGCCACCGGGCGGGTCGTGTTCTCCGGGCCGGTCGGCAAGCTGGCCGACGCGAGCCGGGCGGTCGATTACCGGCTGGTGACCTCCGACCAGCGGGCGGCGCGCCAGGTGGCCGCGGAAACGGACGGGATCCGGGTGATCGACGACGCCGAGGCCCGGCCGGGCCGGGAGGCGCTCGTGGTGCGCGCGCTGCAGCCCTCCCTCGACGAACTGGTGCCCCGGCTCGTGCACGCCGGTCTCGCGCTGCGCGAGCTCACGCCCGTCGTCTCACCGCTTGAGTCCGCGTTCCTCGCCCTGACCGAGCAGCAGACCGAACAGCAGGAGGCCGGCCGATGACCGCCACGATCACCCCCGGCGAGACACTGGCACCGCGCCGTGTCTCGGTGGCCCGGGGCTACCGCTTCGAGCTGGTCAAGCTGCTGTCGCAGTGGCGGGTGCGCCTGCTGATCCTCGCGTGCTGGGTCGGCCCTGGGATCGCGGTCGCGGTGGTCAGCCAGCAGAGCTCCCTTCCGGCCGACACTCTCTTCGGCCGCTGGATGCACGTGACGGGCTGGGCCGGGGCGCTGGTGGTGCTCGGCTTCGCGGGCAACTGGGTGCTGCCCCTGATCACCTCGGTGGTGGCCGGTGACGTGTTCTCCTCCGAGGACCGGCTCGGTACCTGGCGGCACCTGCTGGTGGCGGTGCGCTCGCCGCGGCGGATCTTCATCGCCAAAGCCCTCGCCAGCCTCAGCGTCCTCCTCGTGCTGGTGGCAGGGCTCGCGGTCTCCGGCATCGCCGGCGGTGTACTGGGCGTCGGCAGCCGTCCGCTGGTCGGCCTCGACGGGCACCAAGTGTCGCCGAGCGCCGCCCTCACCCTGACCCTGCTCGCCTGGGCCTGCGTGCTCGCCCCGACGCTCGCCCTCGCCGCGATCGGGCTGCTCGGGTCCATCGCCCTGGGCCGCTCCCCGATGGGGCTGCTGCTGCCAGCCTTCGCGGGGATCGCGCTGCAGCTGGCCCAGGCGCTGCCGATGCCGGCCGCCGTCCGGGTGGCGCTGCCCAGCTACGTCTTCCTGTCCTGGAACGGCCTGTTCACCAGCCCCCAGCAGCTTCGCCCGCTGCTGATCGGCATCGCCGTGAGCCTGGCCTGGGCCGTCACCGCGACCGCGATGGCGTACCTGCTCTTCATGCGGCGCGACTTCACCACCATGTCGCACGACGGCTCGGCGCGGCGCGTGGTCACCTTCGGCGTCCTACCGCTGGTCGGGGTGCTCGCCGTCTCGGCCGGGGTGGTGGCCGGCGTGACCGGGGCCACCGGTTCCGGGGTCACTCACGCCAAGTTGCAGCAGTCGCTCGCCACGGCGTTCGCTCATCTCTACCGCCTGCAGTCCAGCGAGCTCTATCACCTTAATGTCACCGAGGCGCAGCTGAACACGTCAGCGTCCTGCACCAAGGGAGGCGGCACAGCCGATTCTGAAGGACCAGGAAACGACTGGCACTGCTACGTCTACTGGCATCTTCCCGACGTCAAGGACGCGACCGGACGGGCCGTGTACCAGCTTGACGTCAATCCGAACGGGCGGTACGTCGCCGATGGCGACGGGCCGATGGAAGTGAACGGTTACTTCCTGATGCACACCTCGAACGGGGATGTGCCGAACCCGCTATGGCAGTTCGACGCCAATGTCGACCTGCTATCCGCCACATCGAAGGGATAAACCCTGACATGCAGGTAGCACGCAATCGGCGTGCCGAGAAGCCCCCGCTTCTCGGCCGCATCGGACGGCTGGGCGGCCGCAAGGTCCGCGTGGCCACGGCTGGCGTGGGGGTGATCGCCCTCGCCTTCACCGGCACGGGCATCGCCTACGCGCAGACCCACCAGTTCGGCACTGACGAGGTCGGCACGACCGCCAGCCAGGGCCTGGTCACCAGTGACGATCAGTTCCTCAGCCCCTACGGTAACCGTCTCGTGCTCAACAACGGCAAGATCATGTCTTCGGTGGTCAGCCCGGACGGCACCCACATGGCGGTCACCCTCGCCGACGGCTCGCAGGCGGTCGGCATCGTCAACCTGACGACCAAGACCGTGCAGCAGTACATCAACGGCGCCTATGGCAACAACGTGGGCCAGGAAGGCCCGGTGTACTCGCCCGACGGCACCCAGCTGTGGGTGGCCCAGTCCACGGGGTTCACCAAGTTCACGGTGAACGCGGACGGCTCGCTGTCCAACCCGGTCAAGATCCCGCTCCCGGATGTGAACGGGCTTAACGCGCTGCCCGGCGCGGCGGTGTTCTCCAAGGACGGCTCGACCGTGTACGCCGCGGTCAACGGCCAGAACACCGTGGTCGCGATCAACGCGTCGACGGGCGCCGTCGAGCAGACCTGGAACGTGGGCACCGCCCCGCGCGGCATGGTCATGGTCGGCAGCAAGCTCTACGTCAGCGACGAGGGCGGCCGCCCGGCGCAGGCCGGCGACACCACGATCAACTCCTACGGCACCCAGGTGCCGGCCGACCCGACCGGTACCCACGCCACTACCGGCGCGGTGAGCGTCATCGACACGGCCAACCCGACCGCGACGCCGGCGATGATCGCGGTGGGCAACCACCCGTCCGCGGTGTACGCCAAGGGCGGCGCGGTGTTCGTCACGAACACGTTCAGCAACACCGTCTCGGTCATCGACACCGCCAGCGACAAGGTCGTCCAGACGATCAACACCCAGCCGTGGGATGAATCGTCGACCGGTTACGAGCCGGACGCCGTGACTCTCACCGACGACGGCCACCTGCTGGTCACGCTCGAGGGCGCGAACGCCGTCGCCGTGTACAACTACACCGACGCGAAGACGCCGGTCAGCTACGTTGGCCTGGTCCCGACGGACTACGCCCCGGCGGAGATCACCACCGTCGGCAACCAGGTCGTCGTCTCCAACATGCGTGGCATCGACGCGCGCCGTTCCGCTGGCCCGGCGCACGGCACGCACGACACGACCGCGTCCCTGACGTACTTCACGCTGCCCGACGACGGCGCCATTGCCGGCATGACCGGCAAGGTCTTCACCAACAACGGCTGGCACGGCGGCAGCGTCGCGCTCGGCGGCAACAGCAAGACGCAGCCGGTTCCGGTCCCGGTGAAGATCGGCGACCCCTCGACGATCAAGTACGTCTTCCTGATCGTCAAGGAGAACCGGACCTACGACCAGCAGTTCGGTGACATGCCGCAGGGGAACGGCGATCCGGCGCTCACCCAGTTCGGCGCGAAGGTCACGCCGAACAACCACGCCCTGGCGACGCAGTTCGGTCTTTACGACAACTTCTACGACGCCGGCACCAACTCCGCCGAGGGTCACAACTGGATCGCCCAGGCCGACAACCCCGAGTACACCCAGTCGCTGGCCGGCCAGTACATCCGCAGCTACGACACCGAGAACGACGTCCTCGGCCACCAGACCACCGGCACCATCTGGACCGGGGCGCAGGCCGCCGGGAAGTCCATCCGCGACTTCGGCTGGTTCCAGGCGTTCGACAGCAAGCCGGCCGGCTCATCGTGGCAGAACCTGTACTGCGACGGCCTGAACATGGAAGCGAACCCGAGCGCGAACACCGCTTACCCGCTGAACTCCACCTCGCCAATCCCGTCGCTGAACAACAACTCGGTGCACGGCTTCCCGCTGTTCGACACCAGCGTGCCGGACAT
>DATBCR010000343.1:0-1669 GCA_036270375.1 Pseudonocardiaceae bacterium
TGCGGCACCATCACCGCGGCCGCGGCGCCCTGCACGCACCGCGCCGCGATCAGCACGGCGCTGTTCGGTGCCAGACCGCAGATCAGCGAGCCGATCGTGAAGCCGACGACACCCACGAGGTACATCCGGCGGCGGCCGTAGATGTCGCCGAGCCGGGCGCCGGTGATGAGCAACATGGCGTAGGCGACCGTGTAGCCGCCGACGACCAGTTGCAGGGCCGCACCGGACGCATGCAGATCGACGCCGATGGTGGGTGTCGCCACGTTGACGACATAGACGTCGAGCAGGCCCATGAACTGGCCGACGAGCAGCACCGCGAGCATCGACCACTGCCGTCCGCCCGGTTCGGCGGCCTGTTCGATTGTCGGTCTCGCGGCGAGTTCCGTGTGCGCCATTGTTGGCTCCCTTCGCTTACCGGTACATACCGGCCGGGAGCCGCGAACTCATCGGTGCGGGATGGGCACTGTGGACGGCAATGCGAAAGTGGTGGACAGTTTCTCGTCCTGGAACACGACATTGTGGCTGATGCCGGCGGTGGTCACGGTGAGCACCTGCAGCGTGTGCAGGTGGTACTCGCCGTCGTCCGCGCGTGCGTAGGCGGCGAGTGCGGGCTGGCCGTTGGCGGACGTGTGGATCATGCGCCAGTGCGGGCCCCGGACCTCGAAGACGCGGGCCATGAAACGGCCGTAGTCGGCGCGGCCGAGGTACCAGTTCCGCATCGGCGGCATTTCCAGGACCACGTCGTCGGTCAGCAGTCGGGTCAGCGCGATGACGTCGGCGTTCTCGAATGCGGTGACGTACCGGTCGACCAGTGCGCGGCGGTCCCGGTCGGCGGGTTCGGCCACCTGGTCCTCGACGACGTCGTCCAGTTTCGCCCGCGCTCGCTGCAGGCCGCTGTTGACTGCGGCCACCGTGGTGCCCAGCGTCTCGGCGACCTCGGCGGCCGGCAGTTCCAGCACGTCGCGCAGGATGAGGATGGCGCGTTGCCGGGCCGGCAGGAGTTGCATCGCGGCGACGAACGCCAGCCGCATGCTGCCCCGGGCAGCCGGGTCGTTGCTCGACCGGGTGTCGGGAAACGGTTGCAGCCACGGAACTTCCACGCCACGGATGAGCGGCTCGGTCGGGTCGTCGCTCGGGGCGCCAAGGCCGGACGGGAGTGGGCGGCGGCTTCGGCCTTCCAGCGCGGTGAGGCAGGCGTTGGTGGCGATCCGGTAGAGCCAGGTGCGTAGGGAGGCACGGTGGTCGTCGAACCGGTCGTAGGCGCGCCATGCCCGCAGCAGCGTTTCCTGCAGCAGGTCCTCCGCGTCGTGGATGGAGCCGAGCATCCGATAGCAGTGCGCGAGCAGTTCCCGCCGGTGCGGATCCGTCCGGCGTTCGAACTCCGCGTCGATCGACGTCGCCACCGTGTACCTCCCTGGTCGTCGCACATACATACCGGGCGGCAGGTCCGAACTGATCGCGTTCCGGTGGCCGGAACGCTCTTGTGGTTCATCCCAGCAGGTCAGCGGGGTGCTGGCAGAAATATCTGCCAGATACGTAGTTACCCGGTGGCCAAACCGGCCGTCAGACACGACACTGCGAAACCGGACATGGTTCACCCGGATGGCGGGTGACATCCATATTGGGGGGATCCATGACGTCCAACACCGCCGAGCGGCTCGACACCTGG
>DATBCR010000344.1:0-9244 GCA_036270375.1 Pseudonocardiaceae bacterium
ACGACGACGGCCAACGCGGCGGCGGTTCCGTTCGGCTCCGCCTGTTCGTCCGTGCCGACCAGTGGCGCCGGTAGCTTCAGCGGCATGGCACAGGTTCCGGTCGCCACGGCGGCATCCGCGAACCCGGTACTGTCCACTTTGGTCGCCGCAGTCAAGGCGGCCGGTCTCGTCGACACGCTGAACAACGCCAAGGGGATCACGGTGTTCGCACCGGACAACGCGGCGTTCGCGAAGATCCCGCCGGCCACCCTGCAGGGCGTGCTCGCCGACAAGGCCACCCTGACCAAGATCCTGACCTACCACGTGATCGGCAAGAAGGTCACGCCGGCCGACCTGGCGTCGGGCAGCTTCGCGACGCTGCAGGGCGGCACCGTGCGCACCACGGGCACCGGCCAGGACTACCAGGTCAACGGCGCGAACGTGGTGTGCGGCAACGTGCAGACCGCGAACGCTACCGTCTACATCATCGACACGGTGCTCATGCCGACCGGCTGAACCGGCGACTACCGACAGTGACGTTGGACCGAACCCGAACCGGGTTCGGCCCAACGCCGTCGTCACCGAATCACCGAAAGTGTCACTCATCCGTCCGAAATCACCATTTCGGGGACTTTATCGATAGGGTTGCTGCCCTAACGCGACCCAATTGGTCCGAACATTCCTCCATTCGAGGGAACTGCCGGGCGGCTCTGCTCGGTCTCAGAGACAAAGAGTAGGCTGCCGCCACAGCATTGCAGACCCGTCGAGGTGCAACCGTGGTGCCACGATTCCGCCCGCCCCGTTGCGCGAGCACGCGCGGCGCGGAAACCTTTGTGCGGCCCGGTGAGTGGGTCGGTCGCGCCGGATGACGTCACCGGTGCACGACGACGAGGTGGTTTCGGTGCGCCCGACCAGGTCGCACCCGAGAAGTCGGCGCCAGCGGGCCATGCTCGCCCGCAAATGGGCCTACCAGGTCAGCACCACCACCTACATTCCCTTGCCCTACCAGGACATCGAGGCCGAACTACTGGCGCTGGTCGACCGGCTGTTCGACGCCGTGCACAGCGAACCGTTCTGTCCGGAGCCCGCGGCCGACGTGGCGCGGCGACTCGTCGACCTGAACTGCGTCGGCCCCACCACCTTCCGAAAGACCGTTGACTCGCTCGGCAAGGCGCTGCTCGGCCAGCCGGAAATGCAATCGGTTGCACGGCTACCGGGAAAGGTCGTCATGCTACTGGGCACATTGTCGGCCAGTTATGCCGAGGCCGTCCGGCTGTACACCCTCCGGCAGCAGGACGACATGAACCGCACCCTGATCACACTGGGTCGCGATTGGCGGCTCGCGCTGCGCGCCACCGAGGCCCGGCTGGACGCGGTGCTGGCCAACACCCCGTTCGGCGTCGGCATCGCCGATCTGGACGGCCGGTTCGTGGACACGAATCCGGCCCTTACCGACATCCTCGGCTATTCGCCGACCGAATTCACCGAACGAACGCTGTTCGACATCGTGCCGGCGTCGGACGAGCCGTTCCTCCGGGACGCCTGCGACGGCCTGCTCGAGGTCTTCCTGCCCCGACTGCGGCAGCGGCGCAGGCTGCTGAACAAGGCCGGCGACGAAGTACCCGCGACGCTCACCGTGACCGTGCTGCACGCGCCGGACCGGTCGGACCGGTTCCTGCTGATCGTGCAGGACGACAGTGAGCTGAACCTGTTGCAGCGCCAGCTCACCCTGCAGTCCCTGCACGATGTCGTCACGGGATTGCCCAACCGCCAGTTCTTCACCACCCGCCTGGAGACCACGCTGCACCGCGCCGACCGGGCCGCCGGCGCCACCGTGTACCACCTCGGCCTCGACGCCTTCTCGATGGTCGCGGACGGGTTCGGCCGGCAGGTCGGCGACCATCTGCTGAAGGTGGTCGCGGAACGGCTGAAGTCGGTGGTGGCCAAGGAAAAGGCGGTCGTGGCGCGACTGGACGGCGACGAGTTCGGCATCCTGGTGGAGAACTCGCCGACGACGCCGGACATCGCGAGCATGGTCGATGCCATCAACGAGCGGCTGGCCGAGCCGGTGTACCTGGACGGCACCGGCATCTCCGTGTCCACCAGCATCGGCGTCGTGCACCGGCCGAAGAAGGACGTCGACCCGACCGAGCTGCTGCGCGCATCGGATCTGGCGCTGCGCCGGGCGAAGAGCCGTGGCCGGCGGCAGTGGGAGCTGTTCGACGCGCGGCAGGACGCGGACGACCGGGCCGACTTCCAGCTCGCCACCACGATGCCGTCGGCGTGGGAGTTGGGCGAGGTCCGACTGGCGTACCGGCCGCTGGTCGAGCTGCGCGGCGGCCGCGCGATCGGCGTGGAAGCCGGCCTGCGCTGGGACCACCCCCGGTTCGGCGTGCTCGGCCACCGGCGGTGCGTCGAGCTTGCCGAGCAGACCGGGCTGATGCTGTCGCTCGGCGACTGGATGCTGCACTCGGCGTGCGCCCAGGTACTGCGGTGGCGGTCCGAGTCCGGCTTCGACCTCCCGCTGGTGCTGGCGTTGAGCGAGGGCCAGGTCGTCGACCCGGATCTGGTCGGCCGGGTGCTCGGCATCCTGGACGCGGCCGGGATCGAGCCGGCGGAACTGCGGCTCGGCATGCCGGCGCACCTGCTGGACGGCACCCGGCCGGAACCGGTGGAGAACCTGAAGGTGCTCGCCGAGGCCGGCGTGGACGTGGTGCTGCACGGGTTCGGCGGCGCGGCCGGTGACCTGACGTGTCTCGCGGACCTGCCGGTGCGTGCGGTGCGGATCAGCGAACGGCTGACATCGGACCGGGCACACAGGGCCACCGATCCCGGGCAGACCAGCCAGGTCGCGCTGCTGGACCGGGCGCTGACCGACCTCGTCGCGCTCGTGCACCTGGCGGGCGGCATGGTCGTCGTGGACGGCGTGCACACTCGGGCACTGGCCGACTGGTGGCGGCACGCCGGCGCGGACAACGCCCTCGGTGAGCACTTCCCGATGCCCGACGGGACGCCCGGCCAGCACTGATCCGCACGCCGCACGCCTGACGTGGCACGATCGACGTCACCATGACGCTCACCGATCTGCTGCCGGCCGAAGCCGAACCCGATGCCCTCTACGACGCTTTCGCCACCTGGGCGGCCGATCAGGGCCTGACGCTGTATCCGGCGCAGTCCGAGGCGCTGATCGAGATCGTGTCCGGGAGCAACGTCATCCTCGGCACGCCGACCGGTTCCGGCAAGAGCCTCGTCGCGACCGGAGCGCACTTCACGGCGTTGGCGCAGGGCAAGCGCACCTTCTACACCGCGCCCATCAAGGCACTGGTGTCGGAGAAGTTCTTCGCGCTGTGCGACGTCTTCGGCCCGGCGAACGTCGGCATGATGACCGGCGACTCCAGCGTGAACGGCACAGCGCCGATCATCTGCTGCACGGCGGAGATCCTGGCCAACATCGCGCTGCGGCACGGCGCCGCGGCGGACGTCGGCCAGGTCGTGATGGACGAGTTCCACTTCTACGCCGACCCCGATCGCGGCTGGGCGTGGCAGGTGCCGCTGATCGAACTGCCGAAGGCGCAGTTCCTGCTGATGTCCGCGACGCTCGGCGACGTCTCGTTCTTCCAGAAGGACCTGACCACCCGCACCGGCCGGTCGACCGCGGTGGTCACGTCCGCGGAACGGCCCGTGCCGCTGCACTTCAGCTACGTGCTGACCACCGTCGTGGACACCATCACCGAACTGCTCACCACGCACGGCGCACCGGTCTACATAGTGCACTTCACGCAGGCCGCCGCGCTGGAGCGGGCGCAGGCGCTGATGAGCATCAACGTGTGCTCGAAGCAGGAGAAGGAGCGGATCGCCGAGCTGATCGGACGGTTCCGGTTCACGTCGGGTTTCGGCAAGATCCTCTCGCGGCTGGTCCGGCACGGCATCGGCGTGCACCACGCCGGCATGCTGCCGAAGTACCGGCGTCTCGTGGAGCGGCTCGCGCAGGCGGGCCTGCTGAAGGTGGTGTGCGGCACGGACACCCTCGGCGTCGGCATCAACGTGCCGATCCGGACGGTGATGTTCACGGCACTGTCCAAATACGACGGCACCCGCACCCGGCTGCTCAACGCACGCGAGTTCCACCAGATCGCGGGGCGGGCCGGGCGGGCCGGTTTCGACACGATCGGCACCGTGATCGTGCAGGCGCCCGAGCACGTGATCGAGAACGAGAAGGCGCTCGCCAAGGCCGGTGACGACCCGAAGAAGCGGCGCCGGGTGGTGCGCAAGAAACCGCAGGAGGGCGCGATCGGTTGGGGCGAGCCGACATTCGAGCGACTGGTCGCGGCCGAGCCGGAGCCGCTGACGTCGAGTTTCGCGGTCAGCCACGCGATGCTGCTCAACGTGATCAGCCGGCCGGGGGACGCGTTCGCGGCGATGCGGCATCTGTTGACGGACAACCACGAGTCGCCAGCGGATCAGCGCAGGCATGTGCTGCGGGCGTTCGCGGTGTACCGGGCGTTGCGTGCGGCCGGGGTGGTCGAGCGGCTGGCCGAGCCGGACGACGAGGGGCGGCGGTGGCGGATCGTCGGTGACCTGCAGTTGGACTTCGCGTTGAACCAGCCGTTGTCGCCGTTCGCGCTGGCGGCGATCGAGTTGCTTGACCGTGGGTCGCCGAGTTACGCGTTGGACGTGCTGTCGGTAATAGAGTCCACTTTGGACGATCCAAGGCAGGTGTTGGCCGCGCAGCAGTTCAAGGCGCGCGGCGAGGCCGTGAACGCGATGAAGGCGGACGGCATCGAGTACGACGAGCGGATGGCGCTGCTGGAGCAGGTGACCCACCCGAAGCCGTTGGAGGAGTTGCTGACGGCGGCGTACTCGCTGTACCGGCGGGGGCATCCGTGGGTGTCGGAGCATCCGTTCTCGGCCAAGTCGGTGGTGCGCGACATGTACGAGCGGGCGATGACGTTCGTGGAGTACGTCGGGTTCTACGGGCTGGCCCGGTCGGAGGGGTTGGTGCTGCGATATCTCGCGGACGCCTATCGGGCGGTCCGGCAGACCGTGCCGGCCGACGCGAGGACCGAGGAACTGGGTGACCTGATCGAGTGGCTCGGCGAGTTGGTGCGCCAGGTCGACTCCAGCCTGATCGACGAGTGGGAGAAGCTGCGCAATCCCACCGACGAGGTCGAGATCGACGAGCGACCGCCCGCCGTCACCGGGAACACGCGGGCATTCCGGGTGTTGGTGCGCAACGCGCTGTTTCGCCGGATCGAGTTGGCCGCGCGGCGGGACTGGTACGCGTTGGGCGAACTGGACGCGGACTCGGGCTGGGACGCGGCGGCGTGGGAGGACGCATTGGTGCCGTACTTCGCCGAGTACGACGAGATCGGCGCGGACGCGTCGGCGCGCGGGCCGCATTTGCTGATGATCGACGAGGGTGCGGAGGTCTGGACGGTACGCCAGATCATCGACGATCCGGCCGCCGATCACGACTGGGGCATCAGCGCGGCGGTCGATCTGGTCGAGTCGGACGAAGCGGGTATTGCGGTATTGCGGGTCACAAATGTCGGTCAGCTTGGTGCGACTGATTACTGACGACTGTCCTATTAGGATTATAGGCTATCAGCGCTGATAAACACGACGCTGCCATGGACCGAAGACATTGTGCCGGTGCCGCGGTGACGGAACTTCGCCAGGTGTCACCGACAGGAAATCCTTTCGTTCACCTGACCGTCGTGTCTAGGCAACCGTGTGGATTCCTCCGCGTGCGGTTCGCGAATAATCTAAATGTAGTTGGAACGTTGTTGGTGGACTTCTAACGCCAGAGCGTGCGAGAGGGCGGCTGCCTCGTGCGTTGATTGTCGCTGGCCGGTGGATCTGGAGGATGTGTGGCTCGGTTCCAGTTCTTCCGAACCGACCGACAGCACGTTCGTTGGAGACTCCTGGGCGGCAACAACCGTGTGCTCGGCGTCTCCGCGAATTCGCTGCACAGCTACGCTGCCGCCCTGGCAGAGGTTACGTTGGTACAGAAGCATTCCAGCAGTGCGGACTTCGAGCTGGAACACGTCCAGGGTGGCCTGTGGTGGTGGCGGATGAGCGTGGACGACGTCGAGCTTGCACGCGCGGCCCGCGGCTTCGCGCGGCGGGTCGACGCCGTGCTGTCCGGCCGGCGGTTCAGTCAACGTGCGCCGCGCGCCGACATCGACGGCACCCTCGTGGTTTTCCACCCCGGTCGTCGGGGTAGAGAAATCACGTTGAACCTGGATTCGGCCGACGAGGCCGACGAAGAACCGTTATACGAGCGGGGCGTTCCGTTGGCCGAGGGTTAACCGGCCGTGTCGAGGTTGGTCGCCTGGTTGGTCTTGGCTTGCCGTCGGCCCACAACGTCCCTACAGAGAGGTCGGAGTACGCGGTGACTGTTCCTGCCGACGGCGAGGTGGCACGGCCGATCCGGTCGAGCATCCCGCCCGGCGATCGGCTTTTCCGCGGTGCCGCCCGAGCCGGCGGCCTGTTGGTGCTGCTCATCATGGGTGGCATCGGCGTCTTTCTGGCCATCAAGGCGGCGCCGGCACTGAAGGTCTACGGCTGGACATTCTTCACCCAGCACCAGTGGGCCAGCCCGGACATTCACAAGGTCGGCATCGCGTCGGTCGCGCTGGGCAGCGTGCTGGTGGCGCTGGTGGCCATCGTCGTCTCGTTCCCGCTGGCCATGTTGACCGCTCTTTATATCTGTGAATACGCGCCCCGACGGCTGCGCCAGACGTTCGTGACCGTGATCGACCTGATGGCCGCGGTGCCCAGTGTGGTGTACGGATTGTGGGGATTCTCCGTACTGGAGAGCGCGGTGCCGAATTTCTCCCGCTGGCTGCAGACCTACCTGCCGTTCATCCCGATCTTTCAGGTCAACGCCGATCCACATGCCGCGATCTGGGACGAGCCCAGCTACGAGAAGTCGATATTCCTCTGTGGCCTGACCGTCTCGATGATGGTCATTCCGATCGCCTGCTCGGTCATGCGCGAGGTGTTCTTCCAGGCGCCGACGGGCGAACGCGAGGCGGCGCTCGCGCTCGGTGGCACCCGCTGGGGCATGATTCGCCGGGTGGTGCTGCCGTTCGGTCGTGGCGGCATCGTCGGCGGCACCATGCTCGGCCTCGGTCGGGCGCTCGGCGAGACCATCGCGGTATCCCTGATCATCTCACCGACCTTCGAGATCTCCAGCCATCTCACCCAACGTGGCGGCGACACCATTTCCGCGCTGATCGCCCTGCAGTTCGGCGACGCCAAGGGCGCCCGGCTGTCCGCGCTGATGGCCGCCGGGCTCGTGCTGTTCGGCATCACGCTGGTGGTCAACCTGATCGCCGGCGTCATCGTGGCCCGCAGCCGCAGTGGCGCGGCGACCGAGATCTGACGGGGGAACGTCATGTCCACGACCGTGCACGGCATGCCGGCCGACGAGGAAGTGATCGCGGGCGAGCAGTCGATCGGCTACCGAATGGCCGCCGCCACACCGGAACAACGGCGCGTGCTGCGCACAAGGACACTGGACGACCGGCTGTCGCTGGTCGGCGCGGCGGCCGCCGCGTTCGCGTTGGTGTGGCTGCTGTACTCCCGGTTGCTGCCCCTCTCCGGCTCGTTCGGTTTCATCGTCTGCTGGTACGTGGTGTTCCTGCTGATCTACGCGCTGGTGTGCCGGCAGCGACACGCCATGGTCGCGGTATGGGACCGGCTGATGGCGGCGGTCGTGACCGGCGGCGCGGTCGTCGTCGGCGGCACCCTGGTGCTCGTCGTGATCAGCACGCTCTGGCAGGGCAGGAACGCGTTGGCGCACTTGAACTTCTTCACAACCGACTTCCGCTTCACCGGTCCGCTGACCGGTCTGACGGTCGGCGGGGTGCTGCACGCGGTCGTCGGCACTCTGGTGGAGATCGCGATCGTGATCGCGATCACCCTGCCGCTCGGGGTGACCACCGCCATCTATCTCAACGAGGTCGGTGGCCGGGCCGCTCGGGTGGTACGCGCCGTTGTCGAGGCGATGACGGCACTGCCGGACGTGTTGGCCGGCCTGTTCGTCTACATTGTACTGCTCGTCACATTGGGATTGCCGGCCTCCGGTTTCGCCGCGGCGGTCGCGCTGTCCATCACCGTGCTGCCCATCGTGGCCCGCGCGGGCGAGGTGGTGTTGCGCGTGGTGCCGGGCGGTCTGCGCGAGGCCAGCCTCGCCCTTGGTGCCTCGCAATGGCAGACGGTGTGGCGGGTGGTGCTGCCCACCGCGCGGCCAGGGCTGGCGACCGCGCTGATTCTCGGCGTGGCACGGGGTATCGGGGAGACCGCGCCGGTGCTGCTCACCGCCGGCTACACGACATACACGAACTTCAACCCGTTCAACGGATCGATGACGTCGCTGCCGTTGTTGTCGTACCGGCTTTCCCAGTCGTCGGAGCACAACCAGGTCGATCGGGCCTTCGGTGCCGCATCCGTGCTGCTGGTGCTGGTGGTTCTGCTGTTCGTGATCGCGCGTCTCGCGGTGCGACACCGGGTCGGCCGACAGTGAGGAATGAGGACATGACTTCCGTGCGTGTGCGCAGGCTCGGCGCGCTGCTGGCCGCGTCGACGGCACTGGCTGCCGCTGCCGCGGTCGGACCGGGCACACCGATGGCGTTCGCCGATGAGACCATCTACGGATCGGGATCGAGCTGGAGCGCGAACGCGATGGACCAGTGGATCGCCGACATCGCGTCCAAGGGCGTGCCGGTACAGTTCAACGTCAGCAGCTCCGGCCAGGGCCGTGGTGACTTCGCCCAGAACCAGAACGACTTCGCCAACTCCGACATTCCTTACCAGGGAACCGATCCGCTGACCCACGCGCAGGACACCAACCTTGGCCGGGCGTTCGCGTACATGCCGATCGTGGCCGGCGGTACCGCCCTGATGTACCACCTGCAGCGAGGAAACGACCTGATTCGCAACGTGCGGCTGTCCGGGCAGACGATCGTCAAGATCTTCACCGGGCGGATCACCAGCTGGGACGACCCGGCGATCACCGCCGACATGAACGGCCAGGCGCTGCCGGCGAAGAAGATCCAGGTGGTCGTCGAGTCCAACGGATCGGGCACCACCGCGCAGTTCACCGACTGGATGACCAAACAGTACCCCGCGCTCTGGGGTTCCTACGAGGGTGTCAATCCCGCCGTGCCCACCTCCTACTACCCGGTCAACGCGTCGAACATCACGGCGCAGAACGGTGACGCTCAGGTGGCCCAGACCATCACGTCATCCGGTTACG
>DATBCR010000345.1:0-5477 GCA_036270375.1 Pseudonocardiaceae bacterium
TGGCCGTGTGCCAGCAGCGGACGGAGAACGGATCAGGCGGCGGCTGGCGGACGCCCGGTTGTACCTGTGCACGGACGCCCGGCGGGCACGCGGCGACCTCGCCGAGTTCGTGGACGCCGCCCTGGCCGGCGGGGTGGACATCGTGCAGTTGCGGGACAAGACGGCCGTGCCGCTGGAGGCGCGGGAGGAGTTGGCGGCCCTTGCGGTGATCGCGGCGGCATGCGCACGGCATGGCGCGCTACTCGCGGTGAACGACCGGGCCGACATCGCGCTGGCGGCCGGGGCCGACGTGCTGCACCTTGGCCAGGACGACCTGCCGGTGCCGGTGGCCCGCCGGATCGTGGGTGACGAGATGGTGATCGGCCTGTCGACGCACGCGGCCACCGAGGCCGACGCGGCCAGCGCGCAGCCGGGCGTTGACTACTTCTGCACCGGCCCGTGCTGGCCGACACCGACCAAACCAGGACGGCCGGCACCGGGTTTGGGGCTTGTCGAACACACCGCAGGATTGGGCGTTGAACGGCCGTGGTTCGCCATTGGCGGCGTCGACAAGGCTCGATTGGCTGAGGTATTGGCGGCCGGTGCCACTCGCATTGTGGTGGTCCGGGCTATTACCGATGCGGCTGATCCGACTGCCGCGGCCGCCGAATTGAAAGCCGCTCTGGCCGCCGGATAAGCCTCAGTTTCCTGGCGTTGTCGTCGTTGTCGTCGTGGTGGTCGTCGACGGGGTCGTTGTGCTCGTCGGCGGGGCTGTTGTCGTTGTGGGGCTTGGTGTTGTGGTGGGTGGCTGGGTGGTGGTCGCCGGCACCGTGGTCGTTGTCGGCGGGTCCACCTGGGTGGTCGGCGGGTGGGATTTCGGGCGTACCGTCGACTGGCCGAACAGGCTGCCGACCGTGGTGCCGTTGTCACCGCCGGAGATCGGGCCGTGGTTCAGCAGTTCGAATCCGGTGACCGCGGCCATGCCGATGACGAAGGTCGCCACCGTGACCATGGCCGCCATTCGGACGCGGTTGCTCCGGTGGTCGAGCGAGTGCTGGTAGAGGGCGCCTGCGACGGTACTCACGATGCTGGCCATGCCGGCACCGATGATGGTGCCTGCGGTGCCGAGCCGTGAGCCGAGGAACGCCGCCGTGATCGCGGCCAGCGCGGTGGCGATCAGTTGCGACAGTTTGATGTCGGGCTTGCGGGCGGTGGTGGTCTCCTCGGTCATGATCCTTCAACTGTCGCGAATCGTGTGCTCTTCTCCCAACCTGGCCGACGTGCGGCCTATGCCCCGGGTTCACTCACCGTGAGCAGGGCCACCTGCGGCAGGATCGGAGTATGCGACTGGTAACCAGGACCGACATCGTCGACGCGGCGAATCGAATCAACGGGGCCGTGCTGCGGACTCCGCTCGTGCCGACCACTCTGCATGGCCGGCAGCTCTGGCTCAAACCCGAGAACCTGCAGGCGATCGGTGCCTTCAAGGTGCGTGGCGCGGCCAACGTGCTGGCGGGCCTGTCGGCGGCGGAGCGGGCACGCGGGGTGGTGGCCTACTCCAGCGGCAACCACGCGCAGGCCGTCGCGCACGCGGCCCGCGCAACGGGTGTGTCGGCGCTGATCGTGATCGACGACACCGCGCCGGAGATCAAGCTGGCCGCGACAAGGGCGCTTGGCGCCGAGGTGCGGACCGTGCCGCTGCAGGACCGGCAGCGGGTGGCCGAGGCCCTGGCCGCCGAGCGTGGGGCCACGCTGGTCCCGCCGTTCGACCACCCCGGTGTGATCGCCGGCCAGGGCACGATCGGCCTGGAGATCCTGGCCGACCTGCCTGCCGCGGACGTCGTGCTGGTACCGGTCAGCGGCGGCGGGCTGGCGTCCGGGGTCGGCGTCGCGATCAAGTCGCTGCGCCCGGAGACCGCCGTGTTCGGGGTGGAGCCGGAACTGGCCGGCGACACGGCCGCGAGTTTCGCCGCCGGGCACCAGGTGCACTGGCCGCCCGCGGACCGGGTGCGCACCATCGCGGACGGGCTGCGGGCCGAGCCGTCCGAGCTGACCTACGCCCATCTCAGCTCGGTCCTGGACGGCATGCTGACGGTGAGCGAGCGGGAGATCCGGGCCGCCGTCGGCCTGCTGGCCCGGGACGCCCGGCTGGTCGCCGAACCGGCCGGCGCGGTGGCCACGGCGGCAGCACTGTTCCGTGCCGAGGGGCTGCCGTCCGGTCAGACGGTGGCCGTGGTGTCCGGCGGGAACATCGATCCCAAGCTGCTGGCCGAGATCCTCACCGAGGACCCTTGCTGACCGCGGCGGCGGGCGCCGTGACCGGGTGGACGTGGGTCGGCGGACCCTCGATGCCGCAGTGCATGCACTCCCCCGGCCGGGGCGCGTCCTGCTCCGGCGCGTCCGGTGCCTCCTCGCCGGACAGCACGTTGTTGCGGATGCCCAACGCCAACACGCCGCCGACGACGCACAGGCCCGCGCAGATCGCCAGCGCCGACTGCCAGCTCGCGGTCAGCTCGGCCGGGTTGGTGTAGGCGGCGCCGGACAGTCCGACCACCGCAGGCAGCACCGCGACGGCCAACAAACTGCCGGTCCTGGCCACCGCGTTGTTCACGCCGGACGCGACCCCCGCGAACCGGTCCGGCGCCGCGGCCAGCACGGTCGCGGTGACCGGAGCGACCATCGCGGACAGGCCGAGCCCGAACACCAGCACGCCCGGCAGCACCCCGGTCAGATACTGCGCGCCCGGCTTGACCATCCGCAGCAGCAGCATCCCCGCGGCCACCAGCAGCGGCCCGGCCACCAACTGGGCGCGCGGGCCGATCCGCTGTGCCAGCCGGCCGGACCGGGCGGACAGCAGCAGCATCAGCACCGTCAGCGGGAGGCCCGCCAGCCCGGCCAGGGTCGGCGGGTAGCCGAGCGACACCTGCAACTGCACCACCAGCAGCAGTATCACGCCGCCGAGTGCCGCGTAGACCACGAACGTGAGCAGGTTGGCCAGGGTGAACGTGCGGTCCCGGAACAGCGACGGCGGCACGAGTGGATCCGTCGACCGGTGTTGCAGCAGCACGAACACCACGAGGCCGACCACCCCGATCACCAACGCACCGAGCACGACCGGACTGCCGAAGCCGAGGCTGGACACCTCGACGAGAAAGCCCGTCAGCCCGGCGAGGCCGATCGCGCCGATCGCGGAGGCCACGTAGTCCGGCCGACCGGTCCGGCTGGTGTCCAAGGACTCGGGCACGAACTTCACCGCGAGCACGATGCACAGCACCGCGACCGGCGGGTTGATCAGGAACGCCAGCCGCCACGACCACGCCTGGATCAGCACCCCGCCGACCAGCGGCCCGACCGCGGTCGCCACACCAGAGAGCCCGGACCACGAGCCGATCGCCCGCGCCCGGTCGGTCCGCGCGAACGACGACTCCAGGATCGCCAGCGCCCCCGGTGTGAGCAGCGCGCCGCCGACACCCTGCAGCACCCGGGCCGCGACCAGCAGGCCGATGTTCGGCGCGACACCGCACAGCAGCGACGCGAGGCCGAACCAGACGACCCCGATGAGGTACACCTTGCGCCGGCCGTAGCGGTCACCGAGCGAACCGGCGACAAGCACCAGACCCGCGAGCGACAGCAGGTAGCCGTCCACGATCCACTGCAGACCGGCCACGGACGCGTGCAGGTCGTGGCCGATCCTCGGCAGCGCGACGTTGACGATCGTGCCGTCCAGCATGGCCATGCCGGACCCGATGATCGTGGTCGCCAGCACGCCCCGTGCCCTCGGCGTGCCCCACGGGATCGGCGCGGTCACGGCCGGTTCAGCGTCGCGACGAACTTGTACCGGTCGCCCCGGTACACCGAGCGGACCCACTCCACCGGTTTGCCCTCGTCGTCGAAGGAGTGCCGGGACAGCAGCAGCATCGGCAGGCCGACGTCCGCGCCGAGCAGTTCGGCCTCGGCCGGGCTGGCGAGCGCGGTCTCGATGGTCTCCTCCGCGTACGCCATCTCGACCCCGAAGCGCTCCCGCAGCACCTGGTACAGCGACCCGCCGGACGTGACGTACCGGCGCAGGCCGCGGAACCGGGCCAGTGGCAGGTGCGTCGTCTCGATGGCCATCGGCTCGCCGTCGGCCAACCGAAGCCGGTTGAGACGCAGGACCTTCGCGCTGGCCCGGATGTTGAGCAGCCGGGACAGGTCGGCGTCGGCCGGTTCCTCGGACATCTCCAGCAGCCGGGAGCCCGGTTGGCGGCCTTGGGCCCGCATGTCCTCGGTGTACGAAGACAGTTGCAGGCGTTGCGCCACCTTCGGTTCGGCGGCGAATGTGCCCTTGCCCTGTACGCGCAGTAGCCTGCCCTCCACGGTCAGTTCGGCGAGCGCCTGCCGAACCGTGGTGCGGGATACGTCGAACTCGGCGGCCAGCGACCGCTCGGTGGGGATGGGAGAGCCGGGTGGCATGGATCGCAGCAGGTCAAGGAGGTGCCGTTTGAGCCCCCAGTATTTCGGTTCACGCTGCACGCGCGCCCTGGCCGCGGCCTCGGTTCCGGCCGTCGACATTTCGAGCATGACACCCTCCTCGTGCTCGCCCTGCAGACAGGATGCCCTGTCCAGCCCGGTTAAGGCGAAGACACCCCCTGGTATGCACCGCGTGTCGCGATCCAGATCCGGTAGCGGGCCCTATCTGACATACCGGATGCACTCGCCCGAGTCGTTGTGCAACGACTTCGCATCGTCCTTGACATCACCTGTGGTGTGGACCACCCTGGTCCGCATTGGTCTAAACCAGTCCGGTTAGGACACGGACCGGACACGGAAGGACGGCAACAGTGAAGCGCGTGACCCTGTTGGCGGTCTGCGCCGCTACGGTGGCGCTGGCCGCTGCTGGCTGCGGCAGCAGCGGCAATTCAAGCCAGAGCAGTGGTAACTCGGGTGGCGGCGCCCCTGCCGCTGCCGCGTCGGCGTCTCCCGCATGCGCCGGCAGCACCAGCCCGGCCACGCCGAGCGCGTCGGGCGGCACCCTCACCGTCTGGCTGATGGACGGCTCGGCGCCCAAGGGTTGGGCGGAAGCACTCAACGCCGAGTTCGCCCAGAAGTACCCAGGTTGGAAGGTCAACTACCAGATTCAGCAGTGGAACGGCATCGTCGCCAAGCTGAACAAGGCCCTGACCAGCAGCTCCACCCCCGACCTCATCGAGGTCGGCAACACCCAGGCGGTCTCCTACGCCCAGGCGGGCGAGCTCATGGACCTGACCAGCGCCACCAACCAGTTCAACTGCCCGCAGTGGAACCAGGCGCTCAAGGACTCCGGGGCCTTCCAGAAGAAGCAGTACGCGGTGCCGTTCTACGGCGCGAACCGCACGGTCATCTACCGCAAGGACATGTTCGCCAAGGCCGGCATCGCCAACCCGCCGGCGACGAACAGCGAGTGGCTGGCCGACATGGCGAAGCTGAAGACCGCGTACTCGAGCGACCCCGAGTTCCAGGCGCTGTACCTGCCCGGCCAG
>DATBCR010000346.1:0-12822 GCA_036270375.1 Pseudonocardiaceae bacterium
GACGATCTTCATGGAGCGCCTGGTCGAGGGCGGCCGGCACGTCGAGGTGCAGGTGATCGCCGACCAACACGGCAACGTCTGGGCGCCGGGTGTGCGCGACTGCTCGGTGCAGCGGCGCAACCAGAAGGTGATCGAGGAGTCGGCGTCGCCGGTGCTCAACCCGGCGCAGACCCTGGAACTGAAGACGTCCGCCGAGCGCCTCGCGGTCAAGGTCGGCTACTGCGGCGCGGCGACCGTCGAGTTCCTGTACCACCCCGGCGACCGGCTGTTCGCGTTCCTCGAGGTGAACACCCGCCTGCAGGTGGAGCACCCGATCACCGAGGCGACCACCGGCGTCGACCTGGTGAAGCTTCAACTGCACGTCGCGGCGGGCGGCCGGCTGGACGGCGAGCAGCCGGCCGAACGCGGGCACGCCGTCGAGGCACGGCTCAACGCCGAGGACCCGGACCGCGACTTCGCGCCGTCGCCCGGCCGGATCGCGCGGCTGGACCTGCCGGCCGGGCCGGGCATCCGGGTGGACACCGGGGTCAGCGACGGCGACACGATCCCGGCCGACTTCGACTCGATGATCGCGAAGATCATCGCCTACGGCAGCGACCGGGACGAGGCGCTGGCGCGGTTGCGCAGGGCGATGGCGCAGACCACGGTGATCATCGAGGGTGGCGCGACCAACAAGAGCTTCGTGCTCGACCTGCTCGACCAACCCGAGGTGATCGACGCCAGCGCGGACACCGGCTGGATCGACCGGGTCCGCGGCACCGGCCGGCTGGTCTCGCACCGGCACTCCGCGGTCGCGCTGGCCGCGGCCGCCATCGAGGCGTACGAGGAGGAGGAACGCGCCGAGCGGCAGCGGCTGCTGTCCACCGCGTTCGGCGGGCGCCCACAGGTGCGGCACGAGAGCGGCCGGCCGCTGGAGCTGAAACTGCGCGGCGCCGGCTACCGGGTCAAGGTCGCCCGGGTCGGCGCGCACCGGTTCCGCGTTGGCATCGACACCGGCCCCGGTACCGAGGCGCACACGGCGGACGTCGACCTGGACCGGTTCGACCGGCACACCGGCCGGATCACCGTCAACGGCACCCGGTTCCGGCTGGTCACCGACACGCACGGGCCGATCCACCTGGTCGAGGTGGACGGCGTCACGCACCGCGTCAGCCGGGACGAGGGCGGCGTCGTCCGCTCCCCCGCGCCCGCGCTGGTGGTCGCGACACCGCTCGCCGTCGGTGCCGAGGTGGAGGCGGGCGCGCCGCTGCTTGTGCTGGAGAGCATGAAGATGGAGACCGTGCTTCGTGCGCCGTTCCGCGCGCGCGTCAAGGAATGCACGGTGTCGGTCGGCAGTCAGGTCGAGACCGGTGCGCCCATGCTGCGGCTGGAACCCCTTGCCGACGACGGTGCCGGCGACGCACCGGCCGCTGCCGAGGCCGTCGAGTTGGACCTGCCGACGGACACTTCGGACGCCCCGGCGCGCGAGCGGGCCGCCCGAGGGTTGCAGGACCTGTGCAGCCTGCTGCTCGGCTTCGACGTCGACCCGCACGACGAGCGCAGGGTGCTCGCCGACTACCTCGCCGCGCGCAAGGAATGTGCCGACGCGGGCCAGCGCCCGCTGGCCGACGAGATCGAGTTGCTGACGGTGTTCGCCGACCTGGCCGAGCTCAGCCGCAACAAGCAGGCCGGCGAGGAGACCGGCGGCGACGGTCACATACACGGCGCCCACGTACACAGCGCCCGCGAGTACTTCCACGCCTACCTGCAGAGCCTGGACGTCGACCGCGCAGGGCTGTCTGAGGCGTTCCAGGGCCGGCTGGCGAAGGCGTTGGGGCACTACGGCGTCACCGAACTGGAGCGCACGCCGGAGCTGGAAGCGGCCGTGTTCCGGATCTTCCTCGCACTGCAGCGCGCCTCCTCCGACGCCACGGTCGTCGTCACGCTGCTGCGGGAGTGGCTGCGTGAGGCACCGCCCGGCGAGGCCCTTCGGGAGCCCGCCGGTCTCGCGCTGGAACGGCTGGTCGCCGCGACGCAGGTCCGTTTCCCCGTGGTGTCCGACCTGGCAAGGGGCGTGGTGTTCGCGTGGTTCGGGCAGCCGCTGCTGCGCCGCAACCGCGCCCGCGTCTATGCCGACGTCCGCAAGCACCTGCGCCACCTCGACGCGCACCCGGACGCGCCGGACCGCGCCGAGCGGATCGCCGCGATGGTCGGCAGCACCGAACCGCTGGTGCGGCTGCTCGGCCAGCGCCTCGGCCGAGGCACGGCCGATCCCGGCCTCGACAACGTGCCGATGCTCGAAGTACTGACACGGCGCTACTACGGCAACAAGGACCTGGTCAACGTCCATACAAGCGACGCGGCCGGTTGCACGTTCGTGATCGCCGAACGCGCCCGCTCCCGGCTTGTCTCCACCGCGGTGGCCTTCGACGCGCTCGGCGACGCCTTGCGCGGGCTGGCCACCGTCACCGGCACCGGCGAGGACGACGTCAGCGCGGACATCTACCTGGTGTGGGAGACGCAGCCGGAGGGCTCCGACGCGATGGCCGCCGCGCTGCACGGGGTGGTCAGCGCGCACCCATTGCCCAGCCAGGTCCGCAGGCTCACCACGACCGTCGCCGGCAGTGGCGGCGCCGTGATGCACCACCACTTCACGTTCCGCCCGTCGACGACCGGGATGACCGAGGAACGGCTCATCCGCGGCCTGCACCCGTACATCGCGCAGCGGATGCAGCTCGAACGGCTACGGAAGTTCGACCTCACCCGGCTGCCGTCATCGGACGAGGAGATCTACCTTTTCCGTTGCGTCGCGAGGGAGAACCCGGCCGACGAACGGCTCGTCGCGTTCGCGCAGGTCCGTGACCTCACCGAGCTGCGGGAACGGGACGGCCGGCTGGTCGCGCTGCCGACCGCTGAGGACACCATCGCCACCTGCCTTGACTCGATCCGCCGCGCGCGGTCCCGCCGGCCGGCGCAGAACCGCTTCCCCACCAACCGAATCGTCGTCTACGTCTGGCCGCCGAGCCGGATCACCCGCGCCGAGTTGGAGACGATCGCGGCGCGCGTGCTGCCCACGACGGCGGGCGCCGGGCTGGAGGAGATCCTGTTCATCGCCCGGCAGCGGGACGCGCACACCGGCGCGCTGGCCAAGGTCGCCGTGCGCGTCGCGTTCGACGTCACCGGCGGCGGCCGCCTGACCATCGGCGAGCCGTCCTCGGAACTGATCGAGCCGCTGGACGGCTACCGGCAGAAGGTGCTGCGCGCGAACAGCCGCAACACCGTCTACCCGTACGAGCTGACCGGCATGCTCGGCACGTTCACCGAACACGACCTCGACGACGCGGGCGTGCTCGCGCCGGTGGACCGGCCGAAGGGCCGCAACAGCGCGGCGATCGTCGCCGGAGTCGTCACGACGCCGACCGAACGGCATCCCGACGGCGTCACGCGGGTGGTGCTGCTCGGCGACCCGACGAAGGCGCTCGGCGCGCTATCCGAACCGGAGTGCCGCCGGGTCGTCGCCGCGCTGGACCTCGCGGAGCGGATGCGGGTGCCGCTGGAGTGGTACGCGCTGTCGGCCGGCGCCCGGATCTCGATGGAGTCCGGCACCGAGAACATGGACTGGGTGGCCGCGGCGCTCAAGCGGATCGTCGAGTTCACGCAGGACGGCGGCGAGATCAACGTGGTGGTGGCCGGCATCAACGTGGGCGCGCAGCCGTACTGGAACGCGGAAGCCACGATGCTCATGCACACCAAGGGAATCCTGGTGATGACGCCGGACTCGGCGATGGTGCTGACCGGCAAGCAGTCGCTTGACTTCTCCGGTGGCGTGTCGGCGGAGGACAACTTCGGCATCGGCGGCTACGACCGGGTGATGGGCCCGAACGGCGAGGCGCAGTACTGGGCGCCGAACCTCGCCGCCGCGCGGGACGTGCTGATGGCGCACTACGACCACAGCTACGTCGTGCCGGGCGAGCAGCACCCGCGCCGCGCCACGACGACCGACCCGTTCGACCGGGACATCTCCGGTTATCCGCATATGGTGCCGGACAGCGACTTCACCACGGTCGGCCAGATCTTCTCCGCCGACGCCAACCCGGACCGCAAGAAGCCGTTCGACATCCGGACCGTGATGCGTGCAGTCGCCGACCAGGACCACCCGGTGCTGGAACGCTGGGCGGGTATGGCCGACGCGGACACCGCCGCCGTGCAGGACGTGCACCTCGGCGGGCTGCCGGTGTGCCTGCTCGGCATCGAGTCACGCGCGGTGCCCCGTCGTGGTTTCCCGCCGACCGACGGCCCCGACACCTACACCGCCGGCACGCTTTTCCCGCGCTCGTCGAAGAAAGCCGCACGGGCGATCAACGCGGCCAGTGGTAACCGGCCGCTGGTGGTGCTGGCGAACCTGTCCGGTTTCGACGGCTCACCGGAGTCGATGCGCAAGCTGCAGTTGGAGTACGGCGCGGAGATCGGCCGCGCGATCGTCAACTTCCGTGGCCCCATTGTGTTCTGCGTGATCTCGCGTTATCACGGCGGCGCGTTCGTGGTGTTCTCCAAGGCGCTCAACCCGAGCATGACCGTGCTGGCGCTGGAAGGCTCGTTCGCCTCGGTACTCGGCGGCGCACCGGCAGCGGCAGTGGTGTTCGCGGGCGATGTCAACGCGCGCACGGCAGACGACCCCCGGGTCCGGGAACTGGAGGCCCGGGTAGCGGCGGCGGCCGGCGCCGCCCGTGCCGAGCTGACCGCCGAACTGGACGAGATCCGCTCGTCGGTGCGGGCGGAGAAACTCGGCGAGGTGGCCACCGAGTTCGACCGCGTGCACAACATCCAGCGCGCGGTGGAGGTCGGTTCGGTCGACGCCGTCATCCGTGCCGCCGAACTGCGGCCCCGCATCATCGAGGCGATCGAGGCGCGCCTGGGTTGATGAGCCTCGGGGAGATGCACCGCCTGGTGCGGACCCTTGACGACGCGCGACGCAGCCCGGTCGCCGATGCCGTCGCGGCGGCCTGGGGATACCCGGCCGGGACCGCGCGACACGTGCGGTCCAGCGCCGGCCACGTCTTCACGGTGCGGACGCCGGGTGGCCAACCCGATGATCCGCTGTGGCTCCGCCAACTTCGCCGTAAGTTGGCCGAGCACATCCGCCGGCAGCGCGACATGGCCCTCGCCGAGTGATGTCGTTGCTCACGGACCGCTGTGGATCAACGGTGCCCACAGGTCCGGGCGGGTGGGATGGTTGGCGCGAAGGTCCAATGTGACCTGACGCAAAACGTCGGCGGCGTTGGCCGCCGTTGGTGCGTCGGGGAGTTGGCGGTAGAACGCGCGGGCGGCGGTAGCGGCGATGTTGTCGTTGAGGGGCCACAGGCTGGCGATGACGTGGCGGAACCCGGCCAGCTGGAACGCCGACGCCAGGTGGATGGACTCGTCGACGTGGATCACCCCGCCGTGGGCGGTCGAGCAGGCCGACAGGTAGGCCAGTTCGGCGTGCGCCAGCGCGAGCCGGCTGATCTCGGGTATGGGCAACGTGGTGTCGTGCAGACGAAGTCCGCCCCGAGAGGGGGTGGCGAGGTCGGTGTAGGCGTGGCAGGCGAAGTGTGCCCAGGTGGCTGCCGGCAGGGCGGCCAGCACACGGCCGGTGGTCGCGTCCTGATCGGTCAGCGGTGGGGTGCCGGGGTGCAGGTCGGTGGCCTCGGCCACGGTGCCGGGCAGGTCGGGCAGGCCGGGGGTGTGCGCGAGCGCGACGGTGAGTTGACGGCGGGTCGTAGCTGGCGGGCGGGCGCGGCTGTGCGCGAGGGCGCGCAAGGTGGGGGTGTAGGAGGACACGACCCGGTCCAGCGCGCCGGGTTGGCCGGGGAGACCGGCTGCGTGCAAGGGAAACAGGCCGATCAGACCGATCGGCAGCCACCAGACCCGTTGGGCCTGCCCGGTGTCGGGTAACGCTGCGAGCGCGGGATCGACGATGGCGGTCCACAGCCAGCCGAGAACATCGGTGAGAACTCGTTGCCGTCGCAGGGCTCCGGTGAGCCGGGTGTCGTCGTGGGTGGCCTGTAGCAGTGCCATGGCGTTGGCCAGTACGTCGGTCATCCTGAGCTCTGACAACGGCACCACGACCGGTGCCGCGTCGCTGGTGATGATGATCGCGTCGCCGCGTCCCTCGACGGCGTTGACGAGCACAACAGCGCCGTGGGCCGGTCGTAGGTCGGAAAGCCTTGGTGGCATGAGGAACCGGGCGAAGCGCGGGTGTTCGCGGATCCGCGTGAGCAGTTCGTCGTGGTCGGCCCATAGCTGCTTGCGGTGGCGTGTCTGGTCGGCGGTGTCGGTGTCGCGGGCGTTGAGTTGATCACGAACCTGCCGAAACCGTTGTGCCAGTTCAGGTTCGGCGTGGTCGAGGTCGGTGAGATCGGTGCGGGAGTCCAACTGGGCGGCGAGCAGGACTCCTCGGCCCAACTCGGCTGCCACCACGGCGCCCGCCGGATCACCGACCGCGCAGTGCACGGCGACCGCCTCGCCGACCAACCCGGAGTGCTGCCCGAGGCGGTATTCCTGGTCTGCCCACCCGGATTCGCGGGGCGGGATGAGCGGCATCGCGGCCACCGCGGCGTCGAGCAGTTCCAGCGCGGCGGCGTGCTCGCCCATCGCGCGGGCCAGTGACCCCAGCACGCCACCAGCGCGCGCCCGTTCGGTCGGCGACGCGGTCGCGGCATCGGAGACGTCCCTGGCGACCGCATGGAACGTCGCCGGGTCGATGCGCCGCCCGTCCGCCTGGAACCGCGCCCGGTAGGCGATGCCGAGATTGGCCAGGTGGTGGGCTCGATAGGGATGGTCCGGTGGGGTGGCGGCCACCGCCTGCTCACCGACGGCGACCGCTCGATCCAGGTCAGCCCGTGCCCCACCCAGCGAGAACCTCCTCCGGTACGGATCGACGAGGTTGGACAGGAACGCGGCTCGGTCGTGGTGGTCGTGCGGCGTGGTGGCCACGGCCTGCTCGCCGGCCGCGATGGCACGGTCAAGGTCGGCCAGCACCCCGCCCTGCTCGAACCGCTGCTGGTAGGTGATACCGAGGCTGGACAGACGGTTTGCCTGGCCCGGCTGGCCGGTCGCCACCGACTGCTCGCCCGCGGCGACGGCACGGTCCAGATCGGCTGTCGCCCGGCCTCGGTCGAACCGCAGCCGGTATGCGGCACCGAGGCTGGACAGGTACCCGCATCGGTCGGGGTGGCTGTCGGGAGTGGCCGCCACCGCCCGCTCGCAGGACTCGACCGCGTGATCCAGATCAGCAAGCACTCCACCGCGCTCGAACCGCAACCGGTAGAAGCCGCCGAGATTGGACAGCCGCATGCCCCTGTCCACGTGGTGATCGGGCGTGGCCGCCACCGCAAGCTCGCACATTTCGATGGCGTGATCCAGATCGGCCGGCAGCCCACGTCGTCCGAACCGCAGGCGGTAGGTGCTGGCGAGGTTGGACAGCATCCCGGCTCGGTTGGCGTGGCCATCGGGAATGGCGGCCACGGCCTGTTCGCACGTCTCGATGGCGTCGTCGAGATCGGCCAGCGCCCCTCGGTGCTCGAACCGCCGATGGTAGGCGGTTCCGAGGTTGGTCAGAAACATAGCTCGTTCGGGGTGGTCTTGCGGGACGGCGGCCACCGCCAGCTTGCCGGTCTCGACAGCATTGTCCACATCGGACGGTTCCGCACCGTGTTCGAAACGCCGCAGGTAGGCGATCCCGAGGTTGGTCAGGTACCTGCCTCGGTCGGGGAGGTCGTCCGGGGTGGCGGCCACGGCCTGCTCGCCGTAGGCGACGGCGTGGTCCAGATCGGCCGGCACCTCTCGGTGCTCGAACCGCAAGCGATACACATCGCCGAGGTTCGACAGGAACATGCCTCGGCGGTGGTGGTCGGGTGGGCTGGCGGCCACCGCCTGCGCACCGGACTCGACTGCGAGGTCCAGATCGGCCAGCACACCGCCATTTTGGAACCGCCGATGGTAGGCGGTACCGAGACTGGACAGCCACATGGCTCGCTCGGGGAAGTCACCGGGGGTGGCCGCTACCGCCAGTTCGGCGGTCTCGACGGCCTGCTCCAGATCGGCGAGCACCCCGCTCCGCTCGAACCGCAACCGGTAGGCCACGCCAAGGTGGGCCAGATATCTGGCTCGGTCGGGGTGGTCGTCGGTGGCGGCGGCCACCGCCTGCTCGCCGGTGCCGATGGCGTCGTCGAGATCAGCCTGCGCACCGACCCGTTCGAACCGCAACCGGTAGGCGATACCGACGTTGCACAGGTACAGGGCGCGTTCGGGGTGATCATCGGGGACGGCCGCCACCGCCTGTGCACCGATGGCGATGGCATGGTCCAGATCGGCCAGCACGCCACCGCGCTCGAACCGCCGCAAGTAGGCGATGCCGACGTTGGACAGCATCCCGCCCCGATGGCGGTGGCCGTGGGGAGCGGCGGCCAACGCCTGTTCGCCGATGCCGATGGCGTTGTCCAGATCGGCCGGCTGCCCGGTCCGCGCGAACCGCGACGCGTGCACGGCGCTGAGGTTGGACTGGTACGTAGCTCGCTCGGGATGATCATCGGAGGTCGCGGCCACCGCCAGTGCACCGATGGCGATGGCGCGATCCAGATCAGCAAGGACTCCGCGCCGCTCGAACCGCATCCGATGGGCCATCATGAGGTGGGACAGCAACTCGCCCCGGTCGGGGTGATCATCGGGCGTGGCCGCCACGGCGGCCGTGAGCAGGCTGACAACGGCCTGCAGGAGATACGCATCGGCCGTGTTCATCGCGTGTTGCAACAGTTCGGTCCCGAGGCCGACCTGGGCGGCGGCATCGGCGGCCGGGCCGAGCACGGTGCGGAGTTGTTCGGGGATCAGGTGAGGTTCGTTGGCCACTGGTTCGAAGGCACAGATCGCCATGGCCAGCACGACGGCGTTCGGGCCGGCCGGCAGGACCTTGAAGCGCAGGTAGTGCAGCCATCCGAGAGCCCGGCATGCGGCGGCCAGCCGCTGATAGTCCTCGGGTGTCGAGGGGTCGGGGATCTGTTGCTGGGCGGCAAGCCACAGGTCAGCGGCTTCGCGCAGCGCGTCCTCGCCGAGTAACATGTCCGGTTGGGCTGACCGCTGGTAGGCGATGACGCGTTGGACCACCTGGTTGAGCAACTCGTCGAATGGCTTCATTGCGTGGGGCTGATCCCGGGAATCGCGGCCAGCCGGAACAATGCCGCGTCGTCGAGCGGGATGCCGGCGCCGGTCGGCGAGACGAAGGTGATGGTCAACAGGGTGCCGTTCAGGTAAGCGGCAAGGAGTTCGGCCTGCGACGCCGCGCTGGACGCGCGGACGACCTTGGCGATCGTGCCGTCGGGGAAGGATCGTTGTGCGCACGAGGGGTCGGGGTCGCACGTGGCGAGATCGGCCGCGCGGATGGTGCGCCCGTCGGTGTGCCACACGGTAACCGTCACGGTGTCGAGCACGGCCTTGTCCTTGGTACGGACCAACAATCCCGCCGCGGTGTAGCGCGCGAGGATGTGGTTGACCTCCATGTCGACGTAACGCCGGAACACGAAGCCGGGCGGGGTGTTCGGGTCGTCCGCGAAGCGGACGGTTGGCGGCAGCAGCGTGGTGTGCAGAAAGCCCGCGGTGAGTGCTCGGGACCGCGCGTCCACGACCGGCCCGGTCGCCGGCTGGCTGGCTGCCATGTCAGGGGGCAGGTCGATGGGCGTACGCAGCACGGCAACGGCGGCGACGATGGCCACGGCGACCAGACCCGCGCCGATACCGGACCGAAGCCGCATGACTCCAGGCTAACGCGGCATGCGGCCACCGGGAATCATCCGGGACCCGGAAGCGGATCGTCCGGGACTGGCTCTACCGTGATCCCCATGACCGAGTTCCACGAGCAAGACTTCACCGGAGCACGCTTCGAGCGGGTACGCCTGCGGGACGCCACCTTCGCCGAGGTGCTTTTCAACGACGCCAGCATGCGCAATGTCAACTTCACCGGGGTGCGGATCCGCGACGCCGCTTTCCACTCCAGCCGAATGCGCGGCGTCGAGATGATCGACGTCGAGATCAGCGGCGAACTGCGGAACGTCGTCGTGAACGGCGTCGACATCGCACCGCTCGTGGACGCCGAGCTGAACCGCCGCATGCCGGAGCGGGCCGCGATGCGCCCTGATGACGCGGATGGATTCCGTGCGGCATGGGCGATCCTGGAGCGGCTGTGGGCGGGCACCCTCGCGCGGGCACGAACATTCCCCGAGGCGACGCTGAACCGAGGCGTCGACGACGAGTGGTCCTTCATCCAGACCGTGCGGCACCTCAACTTCGCCAACGCCTGCTGGGTGGGCCGGATGATCCTCGGCAACGCATCGCCGTGGCACCGGCTTGACCTGCCATGGGAGGAGGCGCCTGACTGGGACAGCATCACGCTGGACCGCGACGCACGACCCACGCTCGACGAGGTGCTGACGATCCGACGTGAGCGCCAGGCCATGGTCGGCCAGGTCATGGCGTCGATGACCGACGAGCAACTCGCCGCGGGGGTGACGAACACCGAGCCCGGCTGGCCGCAGTTGGAGGACTACCCCGTCAAGGACTGCCTGCGCGTCGTCCTCAACGAGGAATGGGAACACCGCCTCTACGCCGAACGCGACCTGACCATCCTGGAGAAGGAGACAAACCAGTCTGCTGGGTGATCGTGCCGTCGGGTTGGATGATCGCGCTGACCCCGCTGGTCGCGGCGACCACGACGGCGCGGCCGTGTTCGACGGCGCGTTCGGAGAACTGATCGGACCGGATTCAGGCCGGTTCAGGCCGTCCGTGGCCCGTAGCGCTCGGCGGCACGCGCGCGGGCCTTTGCCGCCTCGACCTCGCGGTCCCGTGGCTGCGCCGTGGTGACCAGGCTGTCCAGCAGCGTGGTTGTCGCTGCGGCGACGGCGCTGACGGCCGCGTCGAATGCCGCCGCGTTCGCCGCGGACGGTCGCGTCGTCCCAGCCACCTTCCGCACGTACTGCAACGCGGCGGCACTGATCTCGTCGTCCGTCGCCGACGGCTCGAAGTTGTGCAGGACACGGATGTTTCGGCACATACGACCACTATAAGCGGTCTGAAGCGGCGTGCGGCCGCCGTCTCATGCCGGCCGGTAGCAGCAGCGGACGCCGGTGTGGACGGTGTGGTCGAGGTGTGCGCCGATGACGGCGTCGGCCGTGGCGATCTCGGCGACCGCTCGGCGGATCGCATCGCCGACCGCCATCCGAGCACCCTTCCCGCTGTCCGAACAATGCCCTGCCCGACCGTAGAACCCCTTCCCACCAACGACTTCGGCGATCAGCCGGGCACGTTCGGCGCGGGCGGCGTCGGCACGTGCCAGCTCGTCCTTCGCCTCCACCCGGTCGATCTCGGCCCGCAGGTCGGACAGCCGTTGCCGGTACTCGCGCATGGCGGCGCCGTCCGCGGTCGGCTGCGCCGGGGCGGCCGTGGTGCCGAGATCGAGGGCCTCGACCTCGGTGCCGGGGTTGGCGAGCAGGACGCTCAGGTGGGCCATGCCGACACTGTGTTCGACCAGCACACCGCGCAGCCGCCAGGTGATCCGCCACAGGTTGTCCTGCCGGACGCAGGCCGCGGGCACCGCCGGTTCGGCGCTCCGGTGCTCCGCGAGGGAGATCCGCCACGCCGCGACCGCACAACATGGCCGGAATCCGGCGGCCTTCCGGTTCTCGTGCACCCACAGCCCGCACATGCCGAGCGCCGCTCCAGTAATCGCGGTCGTGTCCCCGGCCCGCTCGGCTTCGTGCTCGACACCAACCCAACATCCCCCGTGCCGCACAAAGCCCCCCAGCCTTCCGAACGCCCCACTGTTCTTCTCACGCAGGGTATCGCCGCAGCGAATATCAAACTTACCAATTAGATCCGCGTCCGGGCCTGTCAGCCGGTTGTGACGACGACATTGCCCTTCTTGTGTCCGGTGTCGACATGCCGGTGCGCATCGGCGAGGGCGGCTGCGGCCGGGCATAACGCGGAACGCCCTGCCGCGCGACGCTGTCCGTCGCACCGACCGTAGTGGCGTGGTTACGGACGAGGATTTCGTCACCACCGGGGACCGGCATGGGGATTTCGTTGATCCGCAGGACATCCGGCGATCCGTACCGTTGATAGACAGCCGCTTTCATAGGGTTTCCCCTTCACCGTCGGGATACTGGAAAACGTCTTCGAGCGGCACAGCGAACACCCGGGCAATCTGAAACGCCATCTCCAACGACGGCGAGTAACGCCCCTGCTCGATGGCGATGACGGTCTGCCGGGTGACGCCGATACGCTGTGCCAGTTGGGCTTGCGTCATCTCGTCGTGTGCGAACCGCAGCCCACGAATCGAATTGGTGATCCTGGTCGGCTTACTGGCGGCCATGGCTCACAAACCCCGCCGGTAGGCGACGAGCTTCATCACGGACCCGCCGACAGCCGACAGGACGAACCCGAGGTAGAGGACATTGGCGATCCAGAACTGATCCCACCTTGCCATCGCCATCAGCAGCCCGGCCGCCCCCCGCCGTACAGGAACCAGCAACTGGTCGGCTCACCGAACCGGTGAATGTCCTTGTCCCGCACATCACTCCGACGACTGTCACCGGGCGCGAACGAGTCGACCACGATGCGGCCGACCATCGACGCACCGACGGTCCACAGCAGTATCGAGACGCAGGGGACGTTGACGACCGGTGTGCTCCCGATCCGGGCCAGCATGATCACGACGTACGCCACGTAGCTCCCGGCGCTGGTCACCAGGTAAACCCAGATGCCGTTCTCCTGGTACGACATCGACGACAGCACCGGAACACCCCCAGTCGTGTAAAG
>DATBCR010000347.1:0-5894 GCA_036270375.1 Pseudonocardiaceae bacterium
CGGGTCGGTGTCCGCGCACGACACCAGAACCACGTTGGGCACCCGGCCGCCCTGCTCGATCGCACCACTGAGCGCGTCCAGGTCCGGATACTGCTCGACCGGCACCCCCGCCGAACCCAAAGCCTTGGTGAGCCGGATCTCCTCGGTGCCGATGACCGCCCAGCGATCCGCGGCGTCCACGGTGGCGGGCGCGATCGGCGCGCGGACCCAGTCCACCCGGAACAGCGACTCGTGGTACTTCGAGCGGGCCGCCTTCACCTGGTCACCGGTCACCGGCCGCAGCACGAGTGACTCGACGGACGCCACCGGCCGGCCACCAGGGTCGGCCACCTCGACCGACACGGCGTCCGAACCGTTGGGCGCCAACCGAACCCGCAACGCGGTCGCACCGCTGGCGTGCAGGGTGACACCGGTCCACGAGAACGGCAGCACGCCGCTGTCGCGGCCGGCGAACGCGACCGTGTGCAGAGCCGCGTCGAGCAGGGCGGGATGCAGGCCGAACCGGGCGGCGTCGGTGTGTTGTTCCTCGGGGAGTTGAACTTCGGCGAACACCTCGTCGTGCCGGCGCCACGCCCGGTGCAGGCCCCTGAACGTCGGGCCGTAGTCGAAACCGTTGTCCGCCAACCGGTCGTAGAGGTCGGTCACGTCGATCTCGTCGGCGTCCCTCGGTGGCCAGGTGCCGAGGCCGTTGGTGGTGCCGGTGCCTCGGCGGCCGAGGGTGCCGGCGGCGTGCCGGGTCCACGGCTCGTCGTCGGTGGCGTCCTCGGCCCGCGAATAGACGGCCACACCCCGGTTGCCGAGTTCGTCCGGGCCGCCGACGTGCACCTGCAGCCGCACCGCGCCCCGATCCGGCACCACGAGCGGCGCGGCCAGCGTCAGCTCCCGCACGCTCTCGCAGCCGACCAGGTCGGCGGCGCGCACGGCGAGGTCGACGAATGCCGTGCCGGGCAACAACATCGTGCCCATCACGACGTGTTCGGCGAGCAGCGGGTGGGTGCGGGTGGACAGGCGACTGGTGAACAGGACACCGTCGGAATCGGCGAGGACGGTCGCGGCGCCCAGCAATGGATGGTCCGCCGGTAGCAGCCCGACGGACACGACGTCGTTCGCCGGTTCGGGGGCGTCGAGCCAGTAGCGCTGACGTTGGAAAGCGTACGTGGGCAGGTCGACGCGGTGGGCACCGGCAAAGATCGTGGCCCAGTCCGGGATGTGGCCATGTACGTGCAGGTCGGCCACGGCGGTGGTCAGGGCCTCGGGTTCCGGACGGTCCTTGCGCAGTGCGGGGACCACGAGCGCGTCGGCGGTCAGGCAATCGCGGACGAGCGCGGCCAACGTGCCGCTCGGGCCGATCTCCACGAACCGGGTCGTGCCTTGGCTCTCCAACCGCCGCACGCCGTCCGCGAAACGCACGGTCTGCCGCACATGGCGTACCCAGTAGTCCGGGTTGTCGACCGGTTCGCCGGTCACGATCGGGATGACCGGCTCGTGATAGGTGACCTGCTCGGCGACCTGCCGGAAATCGGCGAGCATCGCGTCCATGTGCGGCGAGTGGAAGGCGTGGCTCACGCGCAGCCTGGTGGTGCTGGGGAATTTCGCGGCAATGGTGAGGACGGCGTCCTCGTCGCCGGACACCACCACGGACTCCGGGCCGTTGACAGCGGCTATGTCGGTGCGGTCGTCGAGCAGCGGTCGGACGTCGGATTCGCCGGCCCGTATGGCGACCATGGCGCCGCCGGCCGGCAGGGCCTGCATCAGGCGCCCACGTGCCACGACGAGCTTCGTGGCATCGGCCAGGCTGAACACGCCGGCCACGTGCGCCGCCGCCAGTTCGCCGATGGAATGGCCCATCAGCAGATCCGGTCGAATGCCCCAGGCGGCCAGTTGTTCGTAGAGCGCCACTTCGATCGCGAACAGGGCCGGTTGGGTGTGTTCGGTGCGGTCCAGGTCGTCGCCGGACCACATCACGTCCCGCAGCGGCAGGTCGACCTCCGCACACACCGCGTCGAAAGCCCTTGCGAACACAGGGAACGCGTCATACAGCTCACGACCCATCCCGAGTCGTTGGGCACCCTGGCCCGCGAACAGGAACGCCGTCCTGCCCTGTCGCGCCGTGCCCTGTCGGACGTTCGGCGCGCCCGTGCCGTCGGCCAGCGCGGTCAGGCCGGCCAGCAGTGCGTCACGGTCAGCCCCCACGATGGCCGCTCGATGGGTGAGCGCCGACCGGGTGGTGGCAAGCGAGAACGCCACGTCGGCCGGCGCGAGATCGGGGAGACCGCGCAGGCGGTCTGCTTGGGCGCGCAGCGCGTCCGCGTCCCGGGCGGACAGAACCCATGTCAGCAACGGCACTTCCGTCGTGCATGGCCGCTCATCGGCTTCGGGGGCCTGTTCGATGATCACGTGCGCGTTGGTGCCGCTGATGCCGAACGACGACACACCGGCCCGGCGCGGACGCCCGTTGGCAGGCCATGCCACCGGATCGGTGAGCAGGCGAACCGTGCCGGCCGACCAGTCGACGTACGGGGTCGGCTCGCTGACGTGCAGAGTGGCCGGCAGCGCGTTGTTGCGCAACGCCTGCACCATCTTGATGACGCCCGCGACACCCGACGCGGCTTGAGTATGGCCGACGTTGGACTTCACCGAGCCGATCCACAGTGGATTGTCGGCCGAGCGTTGACCGTACGTGGCGATCAGTGCTTGGGCTTCGATCGGGTCGCCGAGGCTGGTGCCGGTGCCGTGCGCCTCCACGGCGTCCACATCGGACTGTTCAAGGCCGGCGCTTGCCAAGGCCTGCCGGATGACCCGCTGCTGGGACGGGCCGTTGGGCGCGGTGAGGCCGCTGCTGGCGCCGTCCTGGTTGACGGCCGTACCGCGCACAACCGCGAGCACCGGGTGACCGAGGCGCCGCGCGTCGGACAGCCGTTCCACCAGCAACATCCCGACGCCCTCGGCCCAGCCGGCACCGTCGGCGTCGGCCGAGAACGCCTTGCACCGACCGTCCTCGGCGAGTACCCGCTGGCGGCTGAACTCGACGAACGTGTCCGGCGTTGAGATCACCGTGACACCGCCCGCCAACGCCAGCGTGCACTCGCCGCTGCGCAGGGCCTGGGCGGCAAGGTGCAGCGCGACCAGCGACGACGAGCACGCGGTGTCCACGGTGACGGCCGGGCCTTCCAGCCCGAACACGTAGGACACCCGTCCGGAGGCAACGCTGGCCGCGCTCCCGGTGGCGAGGTAGCCCTCGAAACCCTGTGGCGCGTGCCGCAGGCGGGAGCCGTAGTCGTGGTAGTTGGAGCCGACGAACACGCCGGACCTGCTGCCGCGCACCGACTCCGGATCGATGCCGGCGCGTTCGAACGCCTCCCACGCGGTTTCCAGCAGCAGCCGCTGCTGCGGGTCGATGGCCAGCGCCTCGCGCGGCGCGATGCCGAAGAAGGCGGGGTCGAAGTGGTCGGCGTCGTAAAGGAAACCGCCGCCTCGGGTGTAGAAGGTGCCGGGCTGGTCGGGATCCGG
Source organism: Pseudonocardiaceae bacterium (assembly GCA_036270375.1). Lineage (GTDB taxonomy): Bacteria > Actinomycetota > Actinomycetes > Mycobacteriales > Pseudonocardiaceae > DATEPR01. The sequence goes on from DATBCR010000347.1 coordinate 3,511, forward strand.
GTGGTAGAGGCGGGCCAGGTCCCAGCCGCGGTCGGTCGGGAAGTCGCCGACCGCGTCCACGCCGTCTCGGACCAGCCGCCACAGGTCCTCGGGTGACTGCACGCCACCGGGGAAGCGGCAGCTCATGCCGATGATCGCGATCGGCTCATCGGCCGGCGCGGTCCGCTGCGCCGGCACGTCGATCTCGTCGCCGGCAAGGTGTTTCGCCAACGCGGTCGCGGTCGGGTAGTCGAACACCAGCGTGACCGGGAGGCGGCGGCCGGTCGCCTCGCCGAGCCGGTTGCGCAGGTCGACGGCGGTGATGGAGTCGAACCCGAGATCGCGGAACGCCCGGCCAGGGTCGATCGCATCGGCACCCGGATAACCAAGAACGGCGGCGGCCGTGGTGCGGACCAGGTCCAGCATGGATTCCGGCGCGACCGTCACCGTAGGTTGGGATGTCGTTGCGCCGTCGGGAAGTTCGCGCAGGGCCGGGCTGGGGCGGGCGCCGGTGAAAATCGGGCGGTAGCGGTGCCAGTCGATGTCGGCGACCGCGACACACGCCTCGTCGCCGGCCACCGCCTGTGCCAGCGCGGCGATCGCGCGTTCCGGGTTCATCGGCAGCATTCCGGTACGGCGCAACCGATCGCCGACCGCGCCATCGGCCAGACCGCCGCCGGCCCATGCGCCCCAGGCGATCGAGGTGGCCGGCAGGCCGCCAGCTCGGCGGTGTTCGGCCAGCGCGTCCAGGTAGGCGTTCGCGGCGGCGTAGCTGCCCTGGCCGGGGCCGCCGAGCGTGCCGGCCAGCGACGAGAACAGCACGAACGCGTCCAGGTCGAGGTGTTCGGTGAGTTCGTGCAGATTGCGCGCGGCGTCGAACTTGGGCCGTAGCACCGTGTTGGCGCGCGCCATGGTGAGGGTGTCGATCACACCATCGTCGAGCACGCCTGCCATGTGCACGACGGCATTCACCGGATGCTGGGCGAGGACCGCGGCCAGCGCGTCCCGGTCGGCGACGTCACAGGCCACGACGGTGACCTTGACGCCGAGGTCGGGCACGTCCTTGGCGCTGCGGCTGGCCAACACCACATGCTCGGCGCCGTGCGCGGCCAGCCAGCGGGTCACGTGCGTGCCGACGCCACCGGTGCCACCGGTCACCAGCACGGTGCCGCGCGGCTGCCAGCTCCCGGCCTGCCCGGCCGCCCGAATCAGTCGCCGGGCGAACACACCGGACGCCCGAATCGCCACCTGGTCCTCGTCGCCACTCAATACGGCCGCCAGCTGATCCAGCACGCGACCGTCGACCGACGCCGGCAGATCAATGAGACCGCCCCACCGCTGCGGATACTCCAGTGCGGCGATCCGGCCAAGACCCCAGGTCAGCGCCTGACGCGGATCACGAAGCGGATCCGAACGGCCGACCGACACCGCACCCGACGTGACACACCACAGCGGCGCCTCGATCCCCGCATCCCCCAACGCCTGCACCAGCGCGACGGCCGACTCCAGGTCGTTGACGGCCGCCAGCACACCAACCGCCTGCCGGCCACGCAGCCGATCAGCGATGGCAGCCCGATCAAGCTCAGCCAAGTCGATCGGCACCAAGCCAAGCCCGGCAAGCCGCCCGGCCGGGTCAACACACAGCCAGGTACCCGACAGCGCGGCTCGCGCCGGCGCGATCGGCCGCCACTCCACCCGGTAACGCCACCGGTCCGCAGTCGGCTGTTCCGCTGTGAGCCAATAACGCTGGCGCTGGAACGGATATGTCGGCAATTCGACGGTCCGACACTCCGGCAGGTTCCAGTTCGGCTCGACACCCCGAACAGCCAACTCGCCCAACGAAAGCAGGAACCGATCGAGACCACCGTCATCACGCCGCAACGAACCAACCACAACCGCGCCCGGCGCCGTCTCCTGAACCGGCATGGTCAACACCGGATGCGCACTGCATTCGACAAACGCCCGGAATCCGTCCGACTCCAGCGCCCGCACAGCCTCCTCGAACCGGACAGTCTGCCGCAAGTTCCGATACCAATACTCAGCATCCAGCGCGGAGTCCAGCCAAGAAGCAGTCACCGTCGAAAACATCGGAATCACACAAGGACCGGGAGTAATCGGCGCCAGATCAGTCAACAACCGATCCCGAATCACCTCCACCTGCTCCGAATGCGACGCATAATCAACCGGAATCCGCTTGCCGGGCAGCCCGTCCAACGCCTCCAACGATCCCGACACCACTATCGACGACGGCCCATTCAACGCCGCAACCGACACACCCTCCGGAACCTCCGACACAGCCACCATACCGCCGTGACCAGCCAACTCATCCGCAATCGCCTTACTACGCAACGCAACCACCCGAGCACCATCCCGCAGTGACAATCCCCCGGCAACGCAAGCAGCAG
>DATBCR010000348.1:0-10854 GCA_036270375.1 Pseudonocardiaceae bacterium
CGTGACATTGGCGCTGTGACATTGGCTCGCTGCGCTCGCGGGGCGGGCCGCTTTATGCGGCGCCTTCCCTGCGTTCGCTGGGCGAGCTCCGGGAAGACGCCGCAGCGGCCCGCCAGGGTGTCGGCTTGCCGGTGGGCCAGCGACACGCTTCCCACTGTGACATGGCGCGCTCTGCGCGCAGGGCGGGCCGCTGTGTGCGGTGTGCCCGATGTCAGCCGGCCTTGGTTGCGGGGCGGCTGGCTGTCGGTCTGGTTTCCCATGCCTCGTTGGTGATGCGTAGGGATTCCGCGGCTGCTTCTGGGGTGTCGCCGAGGCCGATGGCCAGGGTGCGGGCCAGTGGGCCGAAGATGTGTACCAAACCCTGGCCGGCCGGGCCGAAGGCGCCGGACATCTCCAGCGTGACGTAGCCGTGCAGCCCGCTCCACAACTGAGCCGCGGCGCTGCGGGGTTCGACCGGGCTGAAGCGGCCGGAGTAGATGGCCGCGGCCGCCGCGTCCAGCAGGTAGCCGAATGCCCGTGCGCCCTCGTCCGGTTCCGTTCGGGGTTCGGGGTCGGTCAGGTTGCGGATCGCGGCCCGGTGACCGCCGACCGCGACCTGGCCGAACGTCAGGGCGTACAGGTTCGGGTTCACGTTGGCCGTGTTGCGGTACGCGTACGCGAGCAGCAGCAGGTTGGCGACCGCGTCGTCGGTGCTCGGCGCGCTGGCCAGCGCGGCGCTCATCCGACGGAAGCCCTCCTCCGCGACGGCGTCCAGCAACCGGGCCATACCGCCGAAGTGGGTGTATACGGCCATCGTCGACGCGCTGACCTCGGTCGCCAGCCGGCGTGCCCGGAGGGCCTCCGGGCCGCCTTCGGTCAGTAGCCGGACGGCCGCTGCTACCAGTTGGGTACGCATCTCGTCGGTCACGCTTGCCAGTCTGCCATAACTTTGTTATACATGAGGCATAACGTTGTTATTGGCTGGACTCGAAGGAGGCCGTGGGATGACGAACAGGTTCCTGGACGGCAACTACGCACCGGTGCACACCGAGCACACGGTGACCGACCTGACCGTCACCGGCAGCATCCCGGCCTGGCTCGACGGCCGCTACCTGCGCAACGGGCCGAACCCGCTGTCCGAGGTCGACCCGGCCACCTACCACTGGTTCATGGGCGACGGCATGGTGCACGGCGTCCGCCTGCGGGACGGGCGGGCCGAGTGGTACCGCAACCGCTGGGTGCGCAGCCCCGAGGTCGCACGGGCGCTCGGCGAGACCGTGCACCGGCACAACCACAACGCGGGCGGCGCGACACTCGGCGCCAACACCAACGTCATCATGCACGCGGGCCGCACGCTGGCGCTGGTCGAGGGCGGCGTGGCCAACTACGAGCTCACCGACGAGCTGGACACCGTCGGACCGTGCGACTTCGACGGCACCCTGACCGGCGGCTACACCGCCCACCCGCAGCGCGACCCGAGCACCGGCGAACTGCACGCCGTGTCGTACTTCTTCGGCCGTGGCAACACCGTCCAGTACTCGGTGATCGGCGCCGACGGCCGGGCGCGGCGCACGGTCGACATCCCGGTGACCGGGTCGCCGATGATGCACGACTTCTCGCTCACCGAGAAGCACGTCGTGTTCTACGACCTGCCGGTCACCTTCAACGCCGGCCAGGCCGCCGCGGCGACCGTGCCGGCCGGCCTGCGCGCCCCGGCGAAACTGGTGATGTCCGGGCTGGTCGGGCGGGTCAAGGTGCCCGACCCGATCACCGCGATGATCTGGCGCACGATGCCGACCAACGCCGGCCTGCCGTACAGCTGGAACCCGCGCTACCCGGCCCGGATCGGTGTCATGCCAAGGGAAGGCGGCGCGTCGGACGTGCGCTGGTTCGACGTCGAGCCGTGCTACGTCTTCCACCCGCTCAACGCGTTCGACGACGGCGACTCGATCGTGCTTGACGTCGTCCGGCACCCGAGGATGTTCGACCACGAGCTGCGCGGGCCGGCCGAGGGACCGCCGACGCTGGACCGCTGGACCGTGGATCTCCTCGCGGGGAAGGTGCTCGAGGAGCGGCTGGACGACCGTGGCCAGGAATTCCCGCGGATCGACGAACGCCTGCTCGGCCGCCCGCACCGCTACGGCTACACCATGGCCACCGACAACGGCTCGTCCGGCAACGGCACCCTGCTCAAGCACGATCTCGAACTGGGCAGTGCCGTGGCCCGCTCGTTCGGGGCCGGCCGTCAACCGGGCGAGTTCGTGTTCGTGCCGGCACACGACGACGCGGCCGAGGACGATGGCGTGCTGATGGGCTTCGTCTACGACGCGGCGACACGGCGTAGCGACCTCACCCTGCTCGACGCCGGGACGCTGGACACCGTCGCGGCCGTGCACCTGCCCGACCGCGTGCCGAACGGCTTTCACGGGAACTGGGCCCCGACCGCCGACCGTTCTTGACGTAGCAATCTTCCGCGATTCCGGGATTAATCGCGGCCTCCGGCGATACTATTGCCAATAGTGCGACAGAAACAGGACTGTCCGTGTGCGACAGTCGAACTTGATCGGCCTTTCGGGTGAATTGTGGGGGTTATATCGGCTCGACTGTACTGCCCTGCTGTACGGTTTGGCCGCTTGTCGCGAATAGCTGGCCGCTGGGCGCGACAGAATTTTGTCGGACTGGCAACCGCCAAGATTCCTCGGCCATACTGGCGGCGGAGAGGCCCCTTCGCGGCGACCTCTCCGCTGTCACAAGTGCGGTGTAGCGACCGCACAGCATTGGATTCACCCGATGAAGGAGATCATCCAACATGCCTAGTGTACTGCCGAGTAGCCAGGGTCCTCCAGGACAGAACGAGGACGGGCGGCACCGAAGCCCCCGCGGCCCGCGCTGCCACGGCCGACATCGCCAGCCGGCGCAGACGGTGGTCGGCCTGATCAGCGAAACCCTCGGCGACCGGCACCGCGTGGGACACGTGGTGCGGATCGTCGCGGTCGTGTTCGTCGGTGTCGCGGCGATTCTGGCGGTCGTCCTGCTCTGCGACCCGGCCATCGGCACCCAACTGGCCTGATCGCGGTGGGGCCGGACGTCTTCGCACGTCCGGCCCCCTCAGCGACGACCACCCGAACCTCTGAGCACGACCCCGGCCCGCAGCAGGTGACGTCGGACGGTGGCATAGGAACAGCCGGTCGACGCCGCGAGCGCCCGCAATGTCGCGCCGGCCTCGTACTGCCGTATCACCCAATTGCCGGACTCCTCGGGCATGGCACGGCGCTCCGGGATTCGTACCCCGACGCCGACCAGAAGGCCGCGTACGACCCGACGGTCGATTCCGGTGTCGTGCGCCAACTTCCGCAGCGAGGCGCCGGCGAGATAACGGTCGCCGAGCACTCTGGCAACGGCATCGACCTCGCCGCCGATACACGCGCCGTCGTCCTGGATGCCGGCGCCCGCCAGCAGGCGACGCACCATTGTCGGCCGCCTGTGCAGTTCGGTGGCCAGATCGTGGATCGACACCGCGTCCTGGACGAAACGGCTCGCCAGGCGCGCGGCGACTTCTTGGCGCTGTTGTCCCCGCAGTGCGGGACCCTGTCCGGTATCACTCATGCGCGACCCCATCGTGACGCTGCCTACCGGGGAGACGTCGCATATACGGGGATCGTGACGCCGATCGGGCCATCACATCGCACCTTCTGCGCGGTTGCGCTGTGATTAATGGTACGGGACGATTAATAACATCGTCCAACGGTTCGGGGATCACCATGAACGCAGCCAATCCACGCCGTCCCGCGCAGGTCAGCCCGGCCGGTACCTGGAAACGATCGGTCAGATGTGGATCGAGCGGTGGCAACTGCGTGGAAGTCAGCTACCCGCCCTCGGGACCGGCCGCTGTCCGGCGCACGTCGCCGGATCCGGCGTCGACGCTGGTCCTGGTGTTCGAACCCGCTGCGTGGCACGGTTTCGTGGCGGCCACGCGGGTGGGCGACTTCGACCGCTAATGGCAGGACTCTTTACGATTCGTCACTCGAACGGGTGATGAAACGGCGACTCCGCCACGTCGAGCAGTGTTCTCGGCCGTTCGGTGGATTGCCGTCGCTGAATATTCCACTTCGGTGGCCGCCGCTGTTTTATAGTGCGGTGGCCACGGTCCGTGTGAGTGAAGTGGAGCGAGCGTGTATACAGGTGGTGGTCCTGCCCGTCGCGAACTCGCGACGCTGATCACCAACGCCCGGAACGCCGCCCCCACGACGACCGGCCGGCGGATGACCCAGGCGGCACTCGGCCGGCTGATCGGGTGCTCGCAGGGGACGATCCAGAAGATCGAGGCGGCCAGCGTCCGGATCGACCAGAGTACCGTCGAGTTGATCATCCACCATCTCGGCGTGGACCCGGACACCGCGGACACCATGCGTGGGCTGGCGGTGCGCAACGCGGTCGGCGAACCGTGGTCCAGGGAGCGGGCGCTCGTCCCCCGTTTCGCCCGCCGGTACTTCGAGTCCGAACAGGACGCGATCGAGATCCTGAGCTGGCACGAAATGCGGATACCGGGACCGCTGCAGTCCGAGCATTTCATGCTGAACGAATTCGAGGTGGCCGGTCAGTTCGATCCGGCGCCGTACATCCGCAATCGAGCGCGCCGCAGGGAGCTGTTCCGGAAACCGGGCCTGCGGCGTTACGCCTGTCTGCTCGCGGAAGAATCACTGCACCGCGCGGCCATGAGTTTCGGCCCCATCGTCGTGTGCGACGAGATCGACTACCTGCTCGACGTCAATGATCTCGCCGAGCATCTCGACCTCGCCGACGACCGGACCAGCGTTCGCCTCCTGCCCGCGACCACGGCGCTCATCGACCCGCCAGGCGATTTCTCCATCCTGCGCCTGCCCGATCCGAAAGACAGTTTCGTCTACATCGAGCATGCCGCGGGATCGCACTACGTCAGCACGCCGGAAGGACAGGAGAAGGCCATGACGACGTGGCTGCGACTGGACCGAATCGCGCTCGACCGCGACGGTACCTGTCGCTTCCTGCGCAAGCTTCGCGACGAATTCGCAAGTGGGTGACAAGTGCGGCACGAAAGTCGGCACGGTGTTTTACTGGACGTGCTCCGTCAGACCGGAGACAGCAACGCGACAGGGGATTGACGCCGTGCCCGAGCCAAGCCAGGATCCGTTCCCGCCCAAGGGTGTCGACCTCGGCCGGCCCAGCATCGCCAGGGTCTACGATTATTATCTCGGCGGCACCGCGAACTGGGCCATCGACCGGGAACTGGGCGATCGGGCGATGGAGATCATGCCGCAGGCGCCTGCCATCGCGCGGGCCAACCGACGTTTCCTGTTCCGGGCCGTGCGCCATCTCATGCGCCTGGGTGTCCGGCAGTTCGTCGATCTGGGCGCCGGCCTGCCCACCATGGATCACACGCACGCGGTGGCGGACTCGTTCGAATTCGGCACCGCGAAGGTCGTCTACGTGGACAACGAACCGGTCGCCGTCGCGCACTCGCAGATACTGCTGGAGGAAAAGGGCGATCCGAAACGGCACACCGCGATCAACGCGGACATCCGCGCGCCGGAACGGCTGTGGCGCCAGGTCATGGACACCGGCCTGATCGACGTGTCGCAGCCGGTGGCGCTGTTGCTGATTGCCGTGCTGCACTTTCAGCAACTCGACGAGAACGGCGACGAAATCGGCGCGGAGATCGTCGCCCGTTACCGGGACCTGCTCAGCGGCGGCTCGTATCTGGCGGTCTCGCACGTCACCGATGACGGGGTGCCGGACGATCTCGCCGACAAACTGGCCGAAGCGAAACAGCTGTACGCCTGGTCGGCCAATCCGATGATCTGGCGCACCCACAAACAAGTCGACGCCCTTTTCGGCGACTTCGAACTCCTCGATCCCGGTTTGACGTGGACATACGCCTGGCACCCCGAGGAGTCGGACGGTGCGGATCCGGTACCGGACGAGTCCCGGGAATCGGTGATCTGCGCCGCCGTCGGACGTAAGCCGTAGGGGTCAGTCGGCGGTGACGGCCACGCCGCGGCGTTCCAGCTTGTGCCACGGCAGCCGTGCGCCGGCGATCGCGGTGCCCAGCGCCCCGATCACCACGAGGTACATCATCTGCCGGTACACGAACTGCTGCAGCGGCAGCAGCAACAGCGGCCACAGGCGCTCCCGGTCGAGGCGGAACGCGATCACGCCGGGAACCGCTTGCAGCGCAAGGAATCCCAGCCAGATCAACCCTGTCGTGCCGGCGTCACCGGTGAGCAGGCCGAACAGCCCTGCCACGTCGACCGCGGGCGCGAGCATTGGCAGCACCACCTGGAACAGCAACAGGTACGGCAGCCCGCGCCGGCCGAGCCGTCCGGCCGCGCCGCCGCGCAGCACGGCGCCGCGATGCTTCCAGACCGCCTGCAATGTGCCGTAACACCAGCGATAGCGCTGTTTCCACAACTGCCCGAGCGTGCTCGGCGCCTCGGTCCACGCCTTGGCACGCTCCTCGTACGTGACGCGCCAGCCCGCGCGTTCCATGGCCATCGTCAGGTCGGTGTCCTCGGCGAGGGTGTCCGTCGGCAGCCCGCCGACCTCGAGCACCGCGGCACGCCGGAACGCGCCGACCGCGCCCGGCACGGTCGGCATGCACCGCAACACGTCGTACATCCGGCGGTCAAGGTTGAAGCCGATGACGTACTCGATGTGCTGCCACACGCCGAGAATCCCGTTGCGGTTGGCCACTTTCGCGTTGCCGGACACCGCGCCGACCTCGGGATCGCGGAAGTGCCGTGCCAGAATGCCCACGGTGTCCGGTGCCAGCACCGTGTCCCCGTCGACCATCACGACCAGGTCGAACCGGGCGGCGGCAAGGCCGGTGTTCAAGGCCGATGGCTTGCCGGCGTTGCGCTGCCGGATCAACCGGATCCCGGGCAGCCGCAACGATTCCACAACTTCCGCGGTGCCGTCGGTCGAACCGTCGTCGACCACGATCACCTCGACCGGATGCCGGGACGCGACGGCCGATCGCACGGTCGCCTCGATGCCGACCTCCTCGTTGTACGCCGGCACGAGCACGCTCACCGGCTGCCGGAACCCGGGCAGGCGTCGCCCGCGCACCCGCCGCACGTGAATGGCGCTACAGGTGAGCACCACGACGGTCCGCAGGGCCGCCAGTGCCGTCGCGATGATCATCAGCCAGCCGAGCACAGCGGCAAGCCCGTCCGCAGCCCGCACCGTGCCGACCACCAGCGAACCGCCGAATTCGGCGATCGGGCCGGCCGGCGTGTTGGCGCCGGTCGCGCCGATCCCGTTGCTGATCGTGGTGAATCGCCAGCCCTTGGCCTGTAGCAACGGAATGAGCCGGTTCAGTGCGGCCACTGTCTGCGCGCGGTCCCCGCCCGAGTCGTGCATCAGCACGACGGCGCCCCGGTTGTCGTGCGGTGTCGCGTCGGCGATGATCGTCCGGACACCCGGCCGCTGCCAGTCCTCGGAGTCCAGGTCGGTCAGCACGACCAGCCGGCCGGCCGCGCCGAGCCGCTGGATCGCCGCCCATGTCGTGTCGTCAAGCGAGTCCGGCGTGGCCGAGTAGGGCATCCGGACCAGTGCGGTGTCGATGTGTCCGGCGTAGGCGAGCGCCAGGTCGGTCGACCGCAGTTCCATCGACGTGCGCAGCGCGCCGGCACCACCGAGGTCGACGTGGGTGAACGTGTGGCCGCCGATCTCGTTGCCCTGCGCCAGGATTTGCTTGATCAGGCCGGGATACCGCGCCGCGTGCGCGCCGATCACGAAGAACGTCGCCGGCACGTGAAAGCGCGCGAGCACGGCAAGGATCTGTGGTGTCCACGTCGGATCGGGTCCGTCGTCGAAGGTCAGCGCCAGCGTGTGGTCGGGCAGCCGGTGGGTGACGGCGTTGGCCTGCCGGGCGTCGATGACGGGGCCGCCGTCGCGCACGTCGACGGGAATCTGGTCGGTGCGGCCGGTCGCTGTGCTGGAGTCCGCGCCGAGTCCGCCGATGGTGAGCGCGTGCACGGTGAGCAGCGCGGCCATCGCGAGCAGAATGGCGCCGAGCAGCAGCCAGTGCGATCGCGGGGGTGGGATTCTCCGTTGTGCGACCACGTTATCGGTTGTGGCCCGGCGGCGTCGGCCGGCCGTGGGGTTTGGTCGGGGTCACCGTGGTGGTCGGTGCGGCGGTCGTCGTCCGCGTGCTGGGCTTGGCGGTGGGGGACGGCCGGGCCGGAGCGACGACGGAAGTCGCGGTGCCGATCGAGGAGTTCGTGGCGCGATTCGGTGCCGTGCCTGGGGAATCGGGTCGTGTGGTGGTGCCGGTCAGGCTGCGTCCTGTGAACAGCGCGGGCGGCCCGTTCGGCGCGCCGAGCAGCACGACGGACAGCAGGCCGGCGGCCCCCAGCACGGCACAGCCGGTGATGATGGCGACACCGCGGACGGCCCGGCGGCGGCCACCGCTCGCGTCCACGAACACCGGCGGGCGGTCCGGCTCGACAGCGGGGAACACGTCGGTGTCGTCCGGTGCCAGGGGACCGGGTGCGGGCCGATGACCCATGTCGATGAACCTCCGGAGAGGCGGGCGGGCGGTGTCCACGGGGGCACGGACACCGCCCGCCCACGGAGCGGCGACCCGACGGGGGGAGGGTCACCGCTGGTCAGTGGGTTAATGGCCGGCGTGGCTCGGGTGTGTCGGATGGGTCGGTTTGTCGTGCTGTGTCGGCGGTCCGGACGGCTTTCCGGAAGCCGAGGGCAACAGTCCGGCGCAGAACGCGGCAACGTTGTCCCGGCCGCCCGCCGCGGTGATGAGGGCGGTGAACGCCGGATTGTCCAGCGCCTTGCCGTGGTCGGAGCCGGCACCGGCGGTGTACGCGTGGCACAGGCCGGTCAGGTCGGGGGCGGGTACGGCCGGACCGCCGCCGGCTGTCGCGCGTTCGGCATTGTCCGATGTGGACAGTTGGACCGGCGCTGCGGCGTGGCTGCTGGTCGGCGGCACCGGCGTGGTCGGGCCGGTGTGCGGCGACAGGTGGCCGGTCACGGCGGCGGTCGCGACACCACCGAAGGCCACGGCGGCCACCGCGAACGCCGCGATCTTCGTCGTGAGCGACTGCGCCAGCGCGGACTTGATCACCGAGCGCCTCCGTGGCTGGGGGACAGGGCCGAGACGAGCCGCCCGGAACGCGGCGAGCGCCGCCGGTTGCCCGGCCAACTCGTCGTCCCTGGCCGGGGCGGCCGCGGCGCCCAGCAGGCTGGTCACCGCGGCCGTCCCCTCGACCCCGCGACCCGCCGCCGCACCACGGAGCAACTGCTCAGCGGTGCGCCGGTTGAAGCGGCGGGTGCGGTTCGTACTCATCTCGTGTCCTTCAGCGTCGGTGCCTCCATTCGTGTCACACCTGAGCGTTCGAGGTACCCCGCGAGGGTGCGCAGGCCACGGTAGGCGGCTGTCCGGACCGCACCGGGCCGCTTGCCGAGCACACGTGCGGCCGCGTTCGCGTCCAGGCCCATCACCACCCGTAACAGCACCGCTTCGGCCTGGTCGGGCGGCAGGCGGGCGATCAGCGCGAGCGCCGCGTCAGTGGCGACGGCGTCCACGGCCGCACCCGCGGTGTCGTCCCGTGCGGCCAGCGTGGCCACCCACTCGGCCGGCGCGCCCGTGATCGGTCGCCGCTGGCGCCTGCGCAGGCTGTCCATCGCGCGGTGTCGGGCGATCGTGGTTGCCCAGCCCCGAAATCCGTCGAAATCGCCACGAAACGACGCCAGGTCCCGTGCGATCTGCAACCACGCCTCGGACGCCACATCCTCGGCGTCCTCGCCGACCAGCACCCGCAGATAACGCAGCAGACCAGGTTGAACCGCCCGGTACAGCACCCCGAACGCGTTCTCGTCACCGTTCTGCGCGCGGCGAACGGCAGCGTCGGTTGTCATGTCGTGCTCGTCGAACCCAGGTCTGTCGTGCATCGACGCCATCATGCCCCGCCGCGAAGTCGGTCATGCGCGTGGCTTCGCCCGGACGTGCATGCGTTCGCCCTGCTTGCCGAACAGGCTCAGGACCTCGACGGGCCGGCCGTCCGCGCTGCTGAACCAGTGCGGCACGTGGCAGTCGAACTCGGCCGCCTCGCCCGGGCCGAGTACCAGGTCGCGCCCCGCGAGGACCAGCCGCAGCCGGCCGGCGAGCACGTACACCCACTCGTAGCCCTCGTGCGTGCGGAATTCCGGCTCGCCCCGGTCGACGATGATCATCTTGTACGCCTGGAGCGGGCCAGGGCCGCGGGACAGGGGTATGTACGTGCCGCTCGGCATGGTGCGCGGGGTCAGCCGGATCCGGGGATCGCCCACATCCGGGGCGCCGACCAGGTCGTCGATGGGCACGCGGTATGCGCCGGCCAGCGGCAGCAGCAGTTCCAGGCTGGGGCGGCGCTGGCCGGACTCGAGCCGGGACAGGGTGCTCTTGGAGATGCCGGTGGCCTCGGCGAGCGCGGCCAGGGTGAGGCCACGCTTGGCGCGCAGCCGGCGCAGCCGGGGGCCGACCTCGGCCAGGACCGCTTGGTAGGGCTCCGGTGTGTCCATGTGGACAGTCCACCCCGCTGTCCCGGAAACGGCAACAGAAGTTGTCACTCGGAGCCGAGTCGGTGCACCCTCGCGGGCATGAGCGAACACAGCGAATCCGGACACGGCCACGGCCACGGCCACAACACCGACATCGACTGGGAGGTCATGGCCACCCATCTTGAGGACAGCGGCGAACTGCAGCTCCCGGTCCTGCGTGAGACCGCCGCCCGGATTCGGGCACTGTTCGACCCGTCGACACAGGTCCGGCGCGTCCTCGACGTCGGCAGCGGGCCGGGCGTGATGACCTGCGTGTTCGCGGAAACCTTCCCGGACGCC
>DATBCR010000349.1:0-2361 GCA_036270375.1 Pseudonocardiaceae bacterium
CGGAAATGATTCAGCTGCACGGCGGAATCGCGATCACCTGGGAGCACGACGCGCACCTGTTCTTCAAGCGGGCACACGGCAGTGCGCAGTTGTTCGGTCCGCCCGGCGCACACATGACCCGATTGGCGGAACTGGTCGGCATCACCCGAAGTCCTGATCCGAGACGGCCGATGGCCGGGAACCGTGCAGTGGTGGGAACTGAGGTAGCCCTTTAGGCAGGTAGGTTTACTATTCCAGGCGCACGGTGCCGGACGAGTCCGTGCGCGGAGGGGATCATGGCCGAGTTGGAGCCGATCAGACAACTCGGTGTCCCGTTTCGAGGGTCGCGCGCGGCGAGCGGGCCACTGATCTTCGGGCCACTGACCTTCGGGCAGCGGGACACGCTGGCGTGGGTCAGCGTCGGGGCGGACGAGATCTCGTCGCTGCTGTTCTGGCGGCTGCGGCTGCCCGACGGCGTGCGGCTGGCCGACATCGCGGCCGCGCTCGGTGTGCTGATGCGGCGGCACGAGTCGTTGCGTACCAACATCGTCAACGGCGACGAGCCGGTACAGCGCGTGTTGGCGTCCGGTCAGCTGCTGGTCGATGTGTTGCGCACCCACGACCCTTCGGACGTGCCGGAACTGGAGAACGAACTGGTGGCCGGCATGCGGGTCAAGGGCGTCGACCTGGCAAAGGACCTGCCGATCCGCGTGGCGATCGCGGTCGCCGGCGACGACGTGCCGGTGGCCGGGGCGCTGCTGTGCTCGCACGTCGCCGCCGACCTCGGCAGCCTCGCCGTACTGGGCACCGAGTTCAACGAGCTGGTGACGATGTCGCTGGCCGGCACGCCGTTGCCGGACGACGAACCGCCCCGGCACCAGCCGCTCGACCAGGCCGAGTTCGAACGGACCAAGACATCGTCGCGGCGCAACGAGTCGGCGGTGCGGTACTGGTCGGAGCAGCTCTCGTCCTCGCCGTACGCGATGTACCCGATGCCAGCGCCCGCCCAGCCGATCACCAAGCACCTGTCCGGTTTCCTGCACTCACGCGCGGGCGGCGGCGCACTGATGCACATCGTCAACCGACTCGGTGCCGGGCCGCAGGTCGTGCTGCTGGCCGCCGTGTGCACGGTGATGTCCGTGCACACCGGGGTCGATCGGTGCGTGTTCGCGTTGATGTCGAGCAACCGGTTCCGGCAGCGGCTGCACGGTTACGTCGGCGCGCTGGCCCAGGACGGCCTGCTGTCGTTCGAGATCGGCGGCGGCGACTTCGACGAGGTGGTCCGGCGGGTCGCTGCCGCGACGCTCACCGCGAACACGCACAACCTGTACGACATCGTCGCGATGCGGGACGCGATGGCGGAGATCGGGCACCGCAGGGGCATCGCGTTCAACCGGGACTTCTCGTTCAACAACATCAGCGAATTCATGGGCGACGAGGCCGGCACGCCGGCGTCCGAGCCGGCACCGGTGCCGCCACAGGAAGATTTGGTGCGGACGCTGGACGACAGCACGATTTCCTGGCTGGAATGGGAGCATTTCCCGGAAATGTTGATGTGCCACCCGGTGGCGGTCGAACCGGAACTTGTGCTCGCGCTCACCGCGAACCTGCGCCAGGTGCCGAGGGACGACCTGGAACTGTTGCTGGGCGGGGTGGAACGGCTGCTCGTCGCCGCGTCGGCCGGGCCGGTGCCGCTGGCACGGTGCGGCGAGATCACCGGAGTCAAGCCGCTGGTCCGCGGTGCGGACTGGGTGCTCGTCGACTCGTGCTGGGTGGAGCTGTCGTCGGTGCGGCAGTTGGTGATGGACGCGCTCGCGGTGCCCGCCGTGCAGGTTGTGGTGGACGAGTGCGGCCTGGTGGCGTACCTGCCGGCGGTGGTGGACACGGCAGAGGCGGCGCACGCGGCGTGCATGGCGGCGCTGCCCGAGCGGCACAACACGATGGCGCCCGGGCATTACGTGCTGTGCGGCGGCGACGTGCCGGCCGATCCGGCGGATACCGGGGCGTGGCAGAAGCTGCCGGTGGTGGCCGAGGGCAGCGGCCGCCGGGTACAGGACCTGCGGCGCGGAAGCCCTGTGCCCGGCGAACCGGTAGAAAAGTAGCACCGAGATAGTTGCCTGAATCGGTCCAAATGGGCGATCGGCGAGGCGTGGCGTGGCGCGCATCGGGCTGTGTCAGATCCAGTCGCCCTCGCGTGGCCAGGTCAGCAGCGTGTCGCCGTCGTCGGTCGGCGGGGCGGCGGTGGGGTGTTCTTTCGTGGCCGTGTAACCGCCTCGGAAGAACAGCAGCGGTCGGTCGTCGGTCGGCTCGCCGAATTCGGTTACCCGGCCGATCACCACGTAGTGGTCGCCTGCTTCGTGCACGGTCTCGACCGTGCAGTCC
>DATBCR010000350.1:0-5092 GCA_036270375.1 Pseudonocardiaceae bacterium
CATGCCGTCGTGGTTGTCCGGGACCGTGAGCACCGCGTGCAGCGCGGCCACGTCCTGCAGGGTCTCGCCGAGGCCCGAACCGGCCTCCGCGCGCGCCCTGCCCAGTTCGACCAGGGCGTCGTCCGGGTCGGCGCCCGCCAACACCGCTTCGCAGACCAGGTCCACCTCGGTGATGGCCCAGTCCGTTGGGAACGGCCACCCGGACGCCAGGCTGGCTGTCCGCCATCGCGCTCGTAGGGCGTGGAACGCCCTGGCCGAGTCGCCACGCCACGAATGTGGCGACACCTCCCGCGTTCCCACTGGCGCTTGTCCTCCTACTGGTCGAACCATTCAGCCGTACGAACCGCTGTGATCGATTCGGTCGCTCTTGGTTACCAGACGTCACCAGGCGCTCGACATGACGCGAATTCGATAACGACTCGACACCGACCGGGCGTTCGGCGATCCAGCATGGCGGCCCCGATTCCGGTCCGTCACACTGGGCCAGTCAGTGAGGAGGGGGTTAAGTGGCCACGGTCCCCGCGGAGATCCACGGTCCGAGTGACGCGGAGCTGATCGAGGCTGTTCGGAACGGCCAGGTTCAGTCGTTCGGGTCGCTGTACGAGCGGCACGTCTCCGCCGCCTACAACCTGGCCCGCCAGCTCGCCCGGTCCCGCGCCGAGTCCGACGACCTGGTCTCCGAGGCCTTCGCCCGCGTGCTCGACACCCTGCGCGCCGGCCGTGGTCCGGACTCCGCGTTCCGCGCCTACCTGCTGACCGCGCTGCGTCACGTCGCCTACGACAAGACGCGCCGGGACCGCAAGGTCGAGCTGACCGACGACGTCACCACCGTCTCCGGTGTCAGCACCGAGAAGATCAGCGAACCGTTCAAGGACACCGCGATGGCCGGCCTCGAACGTTCGCTGGCCGCCAAGGCCTTCGCCCGGCTGCCCGAACGCTGGCAGGCCGTGCTCTGGCACACCGAGATCGAAGGCCAGTCGCCGGCCGAGGTCGCACCGCTGCTCGGCCTCACGGCCAACGGTGTCTCCGCCCTGGCGTACCGGGCTCGGGAGGGCCTGCGTCAGGCCTACCTGCAGGTTCACCTCGCCGAGACCACAGCCGGCCGCTGCCAGGCGACCGCGGAGAAGCTTGGCGCGTGGACCCGCGGTGGCCTGTCCAAGCGGGAGACCGCGCAGGTCGAGGCGCACTTGGACGAGTGCGACCGCTGCCGGGCGCTGGCGGCTGAGCTGGCTGATGTCAACGGTGGCCTGCGCGTCATCGCCACCTTGGTGCTCGGCATCGGCACCGCTGGTTACCTGGCCACCACCGCCAAGGCGAGTGCGGGTGTCGCGCTCGTCGCGGCCGGCACAACGGCCGCCAGCGGTGGGGCGGCCGGCGCGGCTGGCGCGGCCAGTTCGCTGCCGAGGCAGGTCGCCGGGGTCGGCGGGTCGGTCGCCGTGTTGGCCGCTGTCATTGCTCTTGCGCTGACCAGTGGTACGCAACACATTCCGGCTGCCGCGGCGCCGAAACCGCCGGTCGTCGCGCCGGTGTCGCCGAAGCCGGTTCCGCCGCCGCCGTCCGTTGTCGTGCCGCCGGTCACGCCACCGTCGCCGCTGCCGTCGCCCACCCCGAAACCCGCCGTGCCGGCGCCTCCCACCACCCCGGCACCGCCATCGCCGCCGCCACCCCCGGTTCCGGGTCATCCGATCCTGTTCGCGGCCGGACCGTCCGCGCCGATCACGCTCGTGCCCGGCAACGGCTCGGTGAGCCTGCCGATCACGGTTCGCAATACCGGGACCGCGCCGTCCGATCCGGTGACCGCGACCCTGCACCTGCCGCCCGGGGTACACGCGGTCGGCCCGCAGGCCAGCGCGGGTCGCCAGTTCGGCACGCACTCGCTGGACGGCAAACCGATCGGGCCACGGCATTCGCCGTATCCGACGTCCGCCCCGCCGGTCGCGCCGGTCGCACCCGTGCCGGCCGCGTCCGGGACCGTGACCTGCCCGCCCGGCACGGGCACGGTCACCTGCACCACGCCGTCCGGGTTGCAGCCCGGTGACTCCGTGGTGATGGTGTTCCAGCTGACGGCGGACGAGGGCACCGCCGGCGGCCAGATCACCGGCACGGTCAGCGCCGGTACCGCCGTCGCGGTCATGATCAGCGTGCAGGTGCGGGTACCGGCCCTGGTGGACCAACTTGCGCTGGCCGCGGAACTGGACCAGCGGGACTCGTGGTGGAGCTTGCTGTGGGAGGACGGCACTCCGGTGCTCGAGGTGACCGCGACCAACACCGGCACCAGCACGAAACCGGTCACCGTCGTCGTCGACCGGTCGGGCTCGATCTGGCAGAGCCACCCCGGCTTCACGTGCGTATGCGACCACCAGCAGGTGACGTGTACGACCGACGATCCGTTGGCGCCCAAGCAGTCCGCGCACCTGCGGCTGCGGCTCTACCACCTGCACGACGCGTCGGACGTGATCACCGTGACCGGCACGCTCGGCTCGGCGACGCGGTCGGTGCAGGTCGACGTCGCACCACCGGCGTGCGGCTGGTTCTGGTGCTTCCCCGCCATCGGACCGCCAACCCACGCCCCGGACCCGACACGGCCGCCGACCACCACCACCGACACCACGACCCCGCCGGCCACCACCGACCCGACGAAGACCAGCGACGAGCCGGCACCAGGCCCGAACCCGCGTCCGCCGGCCCAGCAGCCACCCGTGACAACGACGACCCCACCGCCGACGACCACCACAACGGTGCCCCCACCGCCGACCACGGTCGACCCGACGCCGACGACCCCCGGTTGCACGCCGGACCCCGGCCACTCGGGCAAGATCCAGCCCGGCGGCCTGTGCAACCTCGTGCCGACCCTGTTCTCCCTGCTCGGGCCTATCTAACGAGTCAGGACCCCTTGGCCGGTCCGATGCAGGCCACCGCGACCGGATCGTGGCCGACCGGTACCCAGTGCGTCGCGCCGGTCACGTCGGTGCACGAGTTCGCGCCGCCAGGGCCCGGTTCGGTCTTGAGCACGGTCAGCGCGCCGGTTGTGCACGGTGCCTTGAGGAAGCTGTTGTCGAGGCAGTCGCCCGGCTTGACGTCGAGGGTGAAGCAGTAGACGCCAGCGGAGGGGCCGGACACCCGCAGGTACTCGTGGTCCGGGCACCCGGACAGGTCCGGGCTGAGCACGGCCAGCACCAGGTCGGACTGGCCGGTGCCGCAGGTCGCCAGGTGGCCGAGCTTGTACTGGTTGTTCGCGATGGACTGTGCCGTGACGCAAGCACCCTTGGCCAGGGTCAGCGTCGTGCTGCCGTTGGGCAGGCCGGGGTCGGGCACGGTCGTCGTCGGCGCGACCTCGGTCGTTGTGGTGGCCGCCACCGTGGTCGTCGTCGGTGCGGTGTCGGCGGCCTGTGCGGTGCCGTGCCGGTGGTTGAGCAGCAACGCGCCCGCGACCACGCCACCGATGATGACCAGCACCGACACCACGGCCACCACCAGCCGCCCGACACTGCGGCGCCGGCGTGGTGGCTCGCCGCCCCACCCTCCCCCCGGTCCGGCCAGGCCGCCGTACTGGACCGTGGGGAACTCGTAGTGCTGGGGCGGCGGCGCGCCGTACTGGCCCTGCTGCTGATCACCCGACCAGCCACCCTGTTCGGGTGGCCGCGGATACCCCGGCGGGGGGTACGGACCGGACATCGGGACCTGTCTCCTTCCCAGCCACCCACGTGGGGTAGCCAAGCACGCCGGGCACCACACTATTGTGCGGAGTGTGCGGTGCAGGTGGTCTGACGCCACCATGTGGGTGACGGTTTCGGTTTGCTGTTAATACCAGGGCCCGCGTCGCCCCATGGCACGGACAACACACCGGGGTCGGTACAGTCGATGGCGTGACCTTCGTCGACAGCACGCTGGCACGCGTGCCAGAGCCCCTGCGCTCGCTGCTGCTCAAACACCGTGAGCTGCTGAAGTTCGCGTTCGTGGGTGGGTTCTGCTTCCTGATCACGCTCACCGTGAACTACGGCCTGAAGCTGACGGTGCTAAACGAGAAGCCGGTCACCGCGCAGGCGATCGCGGTCATCATCGCGACCATCGTGTCGTACATCCTCAACCGCGAGTGGGCGTTCCGGACAAGGGGCGGCCGCGAGCGCCACCACGAGGCGGCGCTGTTCTTCCTGATCAGCGGCATGGGCGTGGTCCTCAACACGCTGCCGCTGTGGATCTCCCGGTACGCGCTGCACCTACAGGTGCCGACGGTGAGCCGGTTCGCGCAGGAGTTCGCCGACTTCACGAGCGGCATGATCATCGGGACGCTCATCGCGATGGTCTTCCGCTGGTGGGCGTTCAAGAAGTGGGTGTTCCCCAGCGAGAACGTCCGGCCGGGCCGGATCCGCAACCTGCACTCCGTGGACGGTCCGGACGACCCCGGCGAGCAGGTCGCCTGACCGCTAGCGGGGCGTCGCCTCGGTGCGCCACGGTGTCGCGAGCACGTCCTCGGCCTTGGCCACCGGCAGGAACAGCGCGAACGTCGGCGGCCGCAGCACCGCGAGTTCCAGCCGGCCGCCGTCGGCGTCCACGAGTGCCCTTGCCAACGCGAGCCCCACCCCGGTCGACCCGCCGCCGGACACGCCCCGCTCGAACACATGCGCCGCCAACTCGTCCGGCACGCCCGGTCCGGCGTCGCTGACCTCGATCAGCACCATGCCGTCGCCTCGTCGAGCGGACACCAGCACGGTGCCGGTGCCGTACTTCACCGAATTGTCCAGCAACACACCGAGTGCTTCGCGCAGCCGGCCGGGTGTGGCGCGGGCCAGCAATCCTTCCGGGACGCGCAGCCGCAGGATGCGTCCCTTGCCGCGCAACAGTTCCCGCCACTCGGCCACCATCATCGGCAGCCGCACGGCAAGGTTCACCGGCTGGGCTTCCGCGGCCCGCGCGGCCGACGCGGCCGCCAACAGCTCGTCGAGCACCTGGGCCAGCCGTTCGGCCTGTTCCAGCGCTGCCGTCGCGTCCTCGGCGGTCTCCGGATTCGACGCCACGGTCAGCGTTTCCAGTCGCAGTTGCAGGGCCGTCAATCGACTGCGCAACTGGTGTGACACGTCGCCGACGAGATCGC
>DATBCR010000351.1:0-3004 GCA_036270375.1 Pseudonocardiaceae bacterium
AGATCGTGCCGAGCGTGGCCGTCTGGTCCCCGGTTAGCGCATCTGGCGTGCCGCAAGCACACATCCCGGCTGCCACCGCTGCGCGAACGCACCTTCCCATCACCATCGCCGCGTTGATGCTGTCGAATACTTCGACAGCCGTCAAAGCCACGTGGCCTGCCGGTCGTTCGCGGTGATGTGGACCGTCCCTGCCTGCACGGCGTTGCCGAGGACCGTGCCGCTGATGTCGTTGCGCACGACCGGCCGTTCCGTCACCGGAACAGTGTGGCCCACCGGCCGGCAGATCTCGTTGCGGCGTAGCGGGACTCGTTCGGGCGCCGACAATCCGGTGGAAATTGGTCGCGGTCATCGGCGACTCTGGTGACCGCCGCACATGGTGCGGCTTCGCGCCACCACTGGGGGAGGCACTCCGTGCGGTCCGCACCGAATTCCGAAACAGCAACTGCCGGCGGGACCGCACCACTCATCGGCGTCGAGGATCTCGAGCCGCCGAAATGGGCGTCGGTGGACGCGCAGGTCGCCGCGGCCGGTGTGTGGCGCACCGTGCGATCGCTGCCGGCGATGATCGGCGTCGTGGTCCGGTTGGCGTGGACGACATCGCGTGCGTTGACGGTGTTGGCCGGCGTGGTCCACGTCGCTTCGGGATGCGCGACCGCGTTCGGGTTGTTCGCCACCACAACCGTTTTCAGTTCGCTGCTGGCCGCCGGTCCCACCCCGCACCGGTTGGTCGCGTCGCTGCCGGGGATCGGTTTGCTCCTGCTCTCCTACGCCGTGCGGGCGCTGCTCGACGGCGCGGTCAGTGCGGTCGAGGGCGCGCTTCGGCCGCATGTGCGCCGGGCGGCCCAGGACTCGGTCAACGAAGCGGTGGCCGGGATGGAGCTGATCGCATGGGAGGACTCGGATTTCCGGGAACTGGCCCGGCAGGGCGGGCGGCACGGCCCGCAGGCGATCGACAGCAGCGTACGCGGCATCGCCGAGATCGCGTCGTCGTTGATCTCGATGGCAGCGGCGATGGGCACCGCGGGATTCCTCAACCCGTGGCTGGCACCGGTGCTGCTGTTCGCGGCACTTGCCGACGCGTGGGCGGCGATGCGCGCGGCGAAGCAGGGCTACGCCGCGTTCCTGTCGATGGTGGCACGCCAGTTACGTCTGGACGTGATCGAGAACGTGATGGTGGCCCGTGACGTGGCCGTCGAGCGGCACGCACTGACACTGCAGGCGACGCTGCTGTCCGAGCACCGCCGGATCGCCGCCGACATCACCCGGGAATCCGTGCGGCTGGCGTACCGGCAGAACACCACCCGGATGATCGGGCGGGCACTGGCCGGCATCGGCACCGCCATGGCGTACGTCGTGCTCGGACTGCTGTTGTTCGCCGGCGCGATGCCGTTGCCGTTGGCCGGCACGGCGGTGGTGGCGATGCGGCAGGCGTCCAACGCGCTGTCGAACACCATGCACGCGATCAACTCGCTCTACGAGGACTCGTTCTACATCGCCTTCTACCAGGAGTTGCTGACCGAGGCACGCCGGCGCCACCGGGCCCGCACCGGAATCAGCGCCCCGGCGAACCCGGCCACCATCCGGGTCGACGCGGTGTCCTTCACCTATCCCGGCGAGGACACCCCGACGCTGCGGGAGATCGACCTGACCATCCGGCGCGGGGAGGTGATCGCCCTCGTCGGCCAGAACGGATCGGGCAAGACGACACTGGCCAAACTGCTCGTCGGTCTCTACACCCCCACCGCCGGTGCCGTGCGCTGGAACGACGTCGACCTTGCCGACGCCGATCCGGACACGGTGCACTCGCAGATCGCGATCATCGCGCAGGAACCGGCCCGGTGGCCGATGACCGCCGCGCACAACATCCGCATCGGCCGTCTCGACCACGACGACACTGCGGACGAGCGCTGGCGGGTGGCGCTGCGGGACTCCGGCGCCGACGAGGTTCTCGCCACGCTGCCGCACGGGCCGGACACGATCCTGTCCAAGCAGTTCACGCATGGTTCGGACCTCTCCGGCGGCCAGTGGCAGCGGATGGGCGTGGCGCGCGGCATCTACCGTGACGCCGCGGTCCTCGTCGCCGACGAGCCGACGGCCGCGCTGGACGCCAAGGCCGAAGCCCGCGTGTTCGACGGCCTACGCCACGCCACCGGCACAACCGGCGACGGCGACCGTCCACACAGGACCACGATCCTGATCACCCACCGGCTGGCCAACATCCGCCATGCCGATCGGATCATCGTGTTGGACCGGGGTCGAATCGTCGAGCAGGGCAGCCACGAGGACTTGATCACCGAGGGCGGGATCTATCAGGAGTTGTTCGACATCCAGGCCAGTGCCTACGCGTACGATCAGGACCGCACGTAGCGCCCCTCCCCCGACATTCGGGGGAGGGGCAGCCACACGCTGGCTCCTGTCACAGACCCGGGAAGGACGGGAAGGAACAGCTCGGCACGCTGCCGCTGCCCGAGACGGACGTCACGGTCACGCCGGTGCCGGACGGTGCGATATTGGTGTTCGCCATACCGACGTTCGCGAACTGTGCGGTGGTCTTCGTGGCGTCGAACGACACGTTCATCAGCGTCAGGCCGAGTATGTGCGACGAGTCGAAACCGTCGAGCACGGACTCGCCGGACGACGAACTGACCGCTTTCGCGCCGTTGACCACGATATTGGTGAACGTCGGGATCATCGACCCGCTGTGGGTGGAGTAGAACGGGTTGAAGATCAGCAGATCCTTGATTCCCGTCATGCAGGTGTTGTCGTAGGTGATCTGGGAGACCAGACCGCCGCGACTGGGGTCGCTCTTGATCCGGATGCCGTTGTCCGAACTGCTGCGGGTACCGGAACTGTCGGTGCCCTGCAGGGTGTTGTTCGTCATCAACACGTTGTTCACGCCCGCGTTGGTCTCGCTGCCGATGGAAAGGCCGTGCGTGCCGTAACAGTGATTGTTGCTGACCGTGATGTTCCTCGACGCGCCGTTGCCGCCCTTGATGGCCACGCA
>DATBCR010000352.1:0-14564 GCA_036270375.1 Pseudonocardiaceae bacterium
AGCCGGCCGTCGCTGCGCGGCGAAGCCACCGGAGTTCGGCCCGGACGAACCAGCGAACTGTTGCGGCACAGGGAAACCGCCCGACACCGGCCCCTGCGAACCGGCAGGCTGTTGCTGGACCGGAAATCCGCCGGAATTCGGCTCCGGCGGTGTGACGAACTGTTGCTGCGCAGGGAAACCACCCGACACCGGCCCCTGCGAACCGGCAGGCTGTTGCTGGGCCGGGAAACCGCCCGAACTCGGCTCCGGCGGACCAACGAACTGTTGCGGCACAGGGAAACCACCCGACGCCGGTCCCGTCGGCGCGGCCGGCTGCGGTGTGCCGCTGGCTTGTCCCTCCGCGGTCGGCCAAGCCGGCGACGCCTGGCTCGCGGGCGGCGTGGGTGGGTTGGCGGTGTTCAGGCCGCACGTGTCGCAGATGCCGCCGATCAGCCGGCCGGCGCACCCGGGGCGCGGGCAGCGACCGGTACCCGGAGGTCGGGCACCGCCAGGCGGGCCGACGGTCACGAGAGCCTCCCGGTCAGTTCGAGTACGTGGGCTGCGGTGGCGCCGGAATCGGCCCGAGGCGGTCCCCCACCCAGGTGGTGTACGAGTGCGTCCAGTAGCCGTTGCCGCGGATCTCGTCCAGCACACCGTTGACGAAGCTGACGAAGTCCTTGTCCGCCTTGGGAACCGCGAGGCCGTACGGTTCCGGCGCGATGACACCCCCGACGATCTTGGTGTTCGCGTCCTGCGCCTCCATGCCGGCCAGGATGGTGTCGTCCGTGGACACCGCGTCCACCTCACCCTGTTGCAGCATCACAAGGCAGTCCGACCAGTCGTTGACCGCGACCGGGATCGGCGCGTTCGCCTTGCCCTGGCCCTGGTTCAGCGAGTCGTAGCCGATCGTCGCGCAGACCCGCTTGCCGCCGAGGGCGTCGATGCCGGTGACGCTGGACGTGGCCGGCACCAGCACCTTGCGGCTGGCCTGGAAGTAAACCGTGGAGAACGCCACCTGCTGCAGCCGCGTGCAGTTGATCGTGAAGGTCCGCGCGACCAAGTCCACTTGGCCCGTCTGCAGCTCGGACAACCGCTGGGCGGACGTGATCGCCTTGAACACGACCTTGTTGGGGTCACCGAAGATCGCCTGCGCCACGGCCCTGACCATGTCGATGTCGAAGCCCTCGATGGTGTTGTTCGTCGGGCTCCGGTAGCCGAACAGGTCGGTGTTCTGGTCGACACCCGCGACCAGGTGACCGGCCTGCAGGATCCTGGCCATGGTGGACCCGGTCGGCATCTGGCCCGGTGTCGGCATCACGGCCGGCGGGCGCAGGCTGGCTGTCGGGTCGCCGCAGTCCGGGGCCTTCGCGCTCGCCGACGGCAGGGCCGCCTTGCCGACCAGGACCCCGCCCGGCTGCGGTGGCGCGACCGAGCCGACCGACGCCAGGTTGACCGGGCCGGTCGTGGACGAGCATCCGGTGGCCAGCGTCGCCAGCAGCGCGATGCCGGCCAGTAGTTGGGTACGGCGCCTGTTCATCGGTACTCCCTCAGCCGCTGCCAGATTCCCACCGCCGCGCCGAACGCGGCCAGCACCAGCAACACCAGCACGCCGACCGGCAACGCGGTCAGCCAACTGCTCGCCGTGCCGGTCTGGTTGGCGAAGTCGATCCTGGCCTGCCCGATCGCCTGGTTGAGCGCGCTGTCCACCTTGTCGAACGCGGCGGCCTCGTTGTTCGCCGGGTCGGACCCGAGCGTGACCGACACGGCCGTCTTGTAGTCGCCGCCGGAGTTCGCGGTGGTCGCCTTGTCGTGCAGTGCGAACCAGGACTTCGCGGCGGTGATCGCGGCGCCGACCTGGCCGGTCATCGTGTCGTCCGTTGAACCGCCGTGCACCTGGCCGAGCAGGCCGCCGGAGCCGTCCTTGCCGCCGATGTCGGATGTGAGCCCGTGGAACTTGCTTTCGTAGCTCTGGCCGCCCCGCGCCACCAGGGTCAGCATCTCGTCCGTACGTGCCTGCAGGGCCTTGGTTCTGGCCTGTGCCAACAGTTCCGCCGGGTCGGAGCCGGTGGAGCGGCCACTGTCGACGTGGATGGACTCCAGGATCAGGCCCGTCGTCGACCACAGCATCGCGATGACGACGGCGGCCGTGGCGATCAGCAGGCCGACGTTGATCACCCGGTTGGTGCGCCGCCGCAGGTACCGCTGCGTGATGATCAGCGCGACCAGCAGCGCGACGCCGAGCAGCGCCGCGAACCACGGGAACGACGTGGCGTCGTCCTGAGCGGCGATCAGGCGCTGCGTGTCGATCGCGTACAGCGTCTGGGCGGCCAGCAGCAGGTCGGACTGCATCAGGTAGTCGGCCTCGCGCAGGTACGCCGAGCCGATCGGGTAGCCGAGCGCGTTGTTCGTGGACGCCCGTTCCACCAGGCCGGTGTAGACCGGGATGCCGGTGGACAGGTCGGACAGCGGCTTCGTCGCCTCGGGGATGCCGGAGATGTCGGTGGCGGCGACCGCGAGCGCGGTGCCGGCCTGTGCGATGTCGGCCTGGTAGCGGGCGCGCAGCGCGGGCGGTTCCACCGCGCTGGTGAGGAATGCGCTGGCCGCGGTGGCGTCCGCGTCCGAGAGCGACCGGTAGATCTGCTGTGCGGCCGCGGACACCGGCTCGCGGTGGTTGGTCAGGTCGCTCAGGGTGTCGGCGCGGCTCTGGATGGACAGCAGGCTGATCACGCCGGTGAGCACGCTCAGCACGACCAGCCCGACCATGGCCATGCCGAGCCGGCCGGGTGTGGTGCCGGCGGTGCGGCGCAGGCCGGCGGTCAGGTTGGTGTTGGTTGGCGCTCCCGACGGACGGGTGCCCGGCGGCCCGGCCGGCGCCGTCCGGGGTACCACGCGCGGGCCGCTGGTGACAGACATGGTGACCTCGCCAGGCACGGTCAGACGGACGGTGATCCCCTTGAACGTAGTCCACACGGCCGTGCTTCGTGGTGAATCGCGTACAGCCGCTACGCCGAACCGGTGACCCCGGTGAGGGAAACTCGGGCGACGTTTGTCAGACGTGCCGCATACGCTCGCGTACAACATCACGTGCGGTGCCAGCGCGGACACCTCTCGTGCCCGAGAACTCTTATTGACTAAGCTTCTTTCCATACCCTACTATCTGCCGGAACGAACTACCTGAGGAGGGGGCATGAGCACACACGACGGCCAACCGGCCGTCCGGGCCGAGGGACTGGTCAAGACATACGGGTCCACGCGCGCGCTGGACGGCGTCGACTTAGAGATCCCGGCCGGCCGGGTACTCGGGCTGCTCGGCCCGAACGGCGCCGGAAAGACGACCACCGTGCGCATCCTGACCACGCTGCTGCGCCCGGACTCCGGCCGCGCCTGGGTCGGCGGGCACGACGTACAGGCAGATCCGGAGGCCGTCCGCCGCACGATCGGCCTGTCCGGTCAATACGCGGCCGTCGACGAGAACCTGACCGGCTACGAGAACCTCTACATGGTCGGCCGGTTCTACGGCTTCTCCAGGGCCGACGCCGGGGCGCGGTCCCGGCAGCTGCTCGGTGACTTCCGGTTGCAGGACGCCGCCGACCGGCCGTGCAAGACGTACTCCGGCGGTATGCGGCGCCGGCTGGACCTGGCCGGCGCGCTGGTCGCCCGGCCGTCCGTGGTCGTGCTGGACGAGCCGACCACCGGGCTCGACCCGCGCGGCCGGCTGGAAACCTGGGAGGTGATCGGCAACCTGGTCAGCGACGGCGCCACCGTCCTGCTCACCACCCAGTACCTGGAGGAGGCCGACCAGCTCGCGGACACCATCGCGGTGATCGACCGGGGCAAGCTCATCGCGGAGGGCACCGCGGACGAACTGAAGGCGCAGACCGGCGGCGAGCGGCTGGAACTGGTCGTGGCGGAGGCCAGCGAACTGCAGCAGGTCCGCCAGGTGCTTGCCGAGGTCGGATCGGACGAGCCGAAGGTGGACGAGCAGGCCCGACGGATCAGTGTCGCGGTGGACACCGGGCCGAAGGCGCTGATCGAGGCGCTGCGCAGGCTGGACACCGACAGCATCGGCGTGCTGGACGTCGGCCTGCACCGGCCGACCCTGGACGACGTGTTCCTGTCGCTGACCGGACACTCGGCCGAGGACGACGCGGCATCTTCGACGGATGGCGGGAAGGGCAGAGGCACGGGCAAGGGCCGTCGCGGCCGCAAGGCGAAGGGGGAAGGGAAATGACAGCGATCGCCATCGACCCTGGTGTCCGCATCAAGCGGGACGAGCGGGGCGGCCTGCGCAGGGTGCTGCGCGACGGTGGCATCGTCACGTGGCGCAACCTGCTCAACGTCCGGCGCAACCCGGAGATGCTGATGGGCGCCACGGTGCAGCCGATCATGTTCGTGCTGCTGTTCGCGTACGTGTTCGGCGGCAGTCTCGGCGGCAGCGGCTACCGCGAGTTCCTGATGGCCGGGATCTTCACGCAGACCACGGCGTTCAACTCGGCGTTCACCACCATCGGCATGGCCAACGACCTGCAGAAGGGCATCATCGACCGGTTCAGGTCACTGCCGATGTCCCGGGTCGCGGTGATCCTCGGGCGGACCACGTCGGACCTGCTGGTCAGCGCGCTCGGCCTGGTCGTGATGTCGCTGTGCGGGCTGATCGTCGGATGGCGGATTCATGGTGGGGTGTTGGACGCCGTTGCCGCGTACGGACTGCTGCTGCTGTTCGCGTTCGCCATGTCGTGGACGGGGGCGCTGGTCGGGCTGGCCGCGGGGAGCGTCGAGGTGGCGCAGAGTGCCGGGTTCATCTGGATGTTCCCGGTGACGTTCATCTCGTCGGCCTTCGTGTCGGCGACGAACCTGCCGGGCCCGCTGCGCGCGTTCGCGGAGTGGAACCCGATCACCACGGTCGCGGACGCGTGCCGGAAGCTGTTCGGCAACCACAATCCGCCGAACCTGCCGGCCGGTGTCGGCTGGGCCGCGGATCACGCGCTGCTGTACTCGGTCGGGGCGTCGATCCTGATCATCGCGGTGTTCCTGCCGCTCGCGGTGAGCCGGTACCGGCGGGTGGCCAGCCACTGAGGTTTTCGTTGGGCGGCCTGCGTTCTATTGATTGACGCAGGCCGCCCGTGCCGCTGCCAGGGCGTTGCGTGCCTGCGGGCCGCTGCTCGCGTCGACCCACTGTTCGACGAGGCGGTCGGCGTTGTTGATGGCGTCGGACAACGGTTTGTAGTGCGCGTCCTCGGCTTCCGCGGCCTGCGCGAGCACGGCGGCACCGGCGAGCCGGAACACGCCGTCCGGCGCACCCTGCACGGCGAGCACGGTGAAGCTGGGGGACGACGGCGCCGGCAGCCGAGCCAGATCCGCGCAGGCGGTCGCGGCATCCAGGCTGGCCGCGGTCGTCGGCTGCCGGGCCGCGGTAGCCGTGCCACCGGCGACGAACCACGTCAGCCCGACGGCACCGGCCCCCAACACGAGCCCGAGAACCAGGGCCACCAGCACGAACCGAAGGCCGCTCGTCGGCCGAATCGACAACGGTGTTGGCAACACGATGCTCACCTCTGGCGTGACGGTGTGCGGCACGGGACCCCGGCCAGCGTAGGCCGACTGGATACGCCCGAAGGCGGCATTTGTCCCCACAAGGCAAGGTTATTGCCAGAAATATTCGTGGTGCCGCACGGCCCGCCCGAGCCGTGACAAGCAGCGACCCCCGGAGAAACCTCCCGCGTCACATCGACGCGGGCCCGAGCTGGACACGGCTCGGGACTCCGGGGGCCGGGTAGCTGCCTGGAATTCGCCTCGACAACCCCAACCGACCGAACCGGCCGGCAAGGCAATCGAGCGATGGTGCTCGACGGGGCGTCCTAGCGGACAGCCACCTCACGAGTCCTGTTGATATCCAACTGTGGACCACCTCCTCTCTCGTGTACTTCAGGACACTATGAAGGCGGACCCACCGGACGCAAGACCATTATTTTGCCAGCGAACGAACCACCAGCCCACCCTGTCAACCGCACCACCCAACCGGGCGAAACCGTACGGCCACCGATGATCGGCTTGCTATACTTCGCACATCAGGTGCCAGGGCTCCCAGGCCCCGGTGGTTCACGACCACAGGTTCCACAAAGTAGGGCGACCCGGGTTCGAGTCCCGGCGGCGGTCTGAAGACCACGCGCTTCGGCGCAGTCGTAGCTCAATAGGAAGAGCCCCCTACTCCCTACCGTCCATGCGGTCCAGCGCCTCGGCGATCTCGGCTCTGGTGAGTGCCAAGGCTTCGTAGTGTCGGCGTGCCAAGCTTCGCAGCTTCCTCTCACGCCGGATGTGGTTGCCGTCCAGCCCAACGGAAGCCGACTCGTCCTCCACCAGCAGATCGGCCCACATCTGCCGGGGTAGCGCATCGATCAGCATCCTGTTCGCCTGCCTGGCGAGGTTCTTCGTAACGATCAATGCCATCAGCAGCTCGCCATGTCGCAGATCGACGACATCGTCTTCGCGCAGGTTCTTCGGTGATCGCTTGGCGAACCGCACCCAACCCCGGTCTGCGTCCGATGACCAGCGCGGCAGGAACTCGTCGGCCAGTTCCCGCCCGGCGCGGCCGTTGGCATGCACGATCGCGTTGCGCAGGCAGCGCATCATCTGGAACTGGGCGATCGCGGTCGCATCGAACGTCTGGCCGGTCGCCTGCTCGATCCTGGCATGGATCTCCTTCAGACCAGGACGCCGGGTATTCCGGCTGGTACACCGACCGGCTCGCAGCAACAGGTCGAGGCACGTGCGCAGGAAGTCCTCGTGGATCGCCAGGGCGTAGGGCACAGCCATGCCGCCGAGGTGGCTTTCGGCGTCGCGAAGGATCCCGCAGGCGACATCGGGTGTCATGCTGAACCGGACGATGTGGGGGACCTGCGGAAAGATTTCTTCGATCATGTGCTTCGAGCCCGCGTTGAGCCGCAGCATGTGGGCACTCATATTGGCCCCCACCAGCAAGCCCATCATCGCGTTGCTGGCCTCGACGCGGGCGGCCTCGTGGCGGCGGTACGCCAAGAAGCGCACGACTGGAACGTTCGTCACGGACGAACACTACCGGTAGTCGGAGATGACCTGTGCGTAGCGCATCGTTGGTCACGGTCGGTGGTTTGTTTTGCTTGGAAAGCAACCTCACACCTGGACTTCACGTCCCCCAGTCAGGTCATCCAGCTAGCGGAAAACGTCTGGAGGCGAACACTGGGATGATGACTCGACGCACGGTTGCCCGGGGGTTGCTGCTCACCACCGGGATAGTGGCCGCGATCGCGTTGGCCGGGTGCTCCGGCTCGACCACGGCAGCCAGCGGCACGGGTTCGCCAGCATCGGCCGGGACGGGAACGTCCGGCTCTGGGGGGTCCACGTTCGTTCCGGTCACCTCGGGCGGCGGCACGCCGGCGAACGGGGCCACCGGGAACACCGGCGGCGGTGAGGGTGGCGGCGGCCGGCCGATGGCCGGTGGCACGCCGGAATGCCGCACCACCAACCTGAAACTGAGCCTCGGCCCGTCCGACGGGGCGGCGGGGCACATCTTCCAAGCCCTGCGGTTCACCAATGCCAGCAACCAGAACTGCGTGATCGTCGGTTTCCCCGGAGTGTCCTATGTGACCGGTACCAACGGCATGCAGGTCGGCCCGGCGGCCGATCGGGATGGGGCGATCGGGTCGCAGATCATCCTGAAGCCCGGCCAGGTCGCGTCCACGATCGTCACGTTCACCGATGTCGGGGTGTTCGACCCCGGGGTGTGCAAGCCGACGCCGACGCTCGGGTTGCGGGTGTATCCGCCGGATTCGACCGCGTCCATGTTCATCGCGCAGAACGGCACCGGCTGTGCCGGCACGCCGCCCAGTTCGCAGCTGCGCGTTCAGACCATCAAGCCGGGTGTGGGTAGCGCCTGAGCCAGACGCTCTGCCCCGGACACGCGGCCGGCCCGGTTCCACGGAACCGTGCCGGTCGTGTTGTGTCAGGGACCGTGTCGGACCGGACGTTGGCTTCGTGCCCTCGGTCGCCTACCGTGGGAGCGACCGTTTCCACATCCGCGGGAGCTTGGGCAACCAGGCTGAGAGGACGGCTGTCAGCGCCGTCGACCGCTTGAACCTGACCGGGTAATGCCGGCGTAGGGAGTTTCGGCGATGACCGCGACCACAGAATCCATGCCCGCCGCCCAGTCGACCGAGGTTGCGTCAACACTGGCCGGCCCGACCCCGAAAGTGCTCGGCTTCACCGACCAGGGCGCGCTCTGGGCCAATCTCGGCGTCAGCCTGCTCGGCTTCGCCGGCGCGTTCACCGTGTTGCAGCCGCCGAACCAACCGCAACTGTCCATCACGGCCGCGATCGCGGCGACCATCGTCGGCACGGTGCTCGGCAGCGTGATGGTCGGGCTGTCCGCGATCCCGGGCGCGCGCACCGGCGCGCCGGCCATGGTGGTGCTGCGCGGCCTGTTCGGCGGCCGCCTGTCCTACCTGCCGACCGCGCTGAACATCCTGCAGCTCGTCGGCTGGGGCACGTTCGAACTGATCGTGATCACCCAGGGCGCGCAGGCACTGTTCCACGGCGGCCCGAAATGGATTTACGTGCTCGCCGCCGGACTGGTCACGACCGTGATGACGATACGTCCACTCGGTTCGGTCCGCCTGCTGCGCCGGTATGTCACGGTGGCCGTCGCGATCGCGATGGTCTACCTGTTCGTGCAGATCCTGCGGCATCCGCTGCCGGACCTGACAACCGGTTCGTGGCGCGGGTTCTGGGCCGGATCGGATGCCGCGCTCGCGGTCGCGGTGTCCTGGATTCCGGTCGCATCGGACTATTCGCGGCATTCCCGCAGCAGCGCCGCCGCATTCGGCGCGGCTACCGTCGGCTATTCCGTCACGCAGGTGTTCTGCTATCTGCTCGGGCTGCTGGCGCTGGCAAATGTCAATGACGTCAACGACAACCAGTTCAAGCCGTTCCTCGCGGTGCCGCTCGGCGCGGTCTTCTTCGCGGTGCTCGTGCTGCGCGAGGTGGACCAGTCGTTCACGAATGTCTATTCCACCGGTGTCTCGCTGCAGAACCTGTTCCCCAAGGCGGACCGGCGGGTGCTGACGGTGCTGGTCGGCGCGTTGACGATGGTGCTGGCGCTGGTGCTGAACATCAACAGCTACACCAACTTCCTCACCCTGATCGGCTCGGTCTTCGTGCCGATGTTCGGTGTGCTCGCGGCGGACTACTTCCTCGCGGGGCACTCGGCGGACTGGGACGTGTCGGTCCGGGCGCGGTGGCGCTGGGGGATGCTGGTGGCCTGGCTGCTCGGGATGGCCGTGTACCAGTTGATCAATCCCGGCTCGGTCGGCGCATGGTCGACAATGTGGTCCCACCTGGCCAATGCCGTGCATTTCACCCCGCAGGGCTGGATGAGCGCGTCGCTGCTCTCGTTCCTGGTGTCCGGATTCGTTGCGTACCTGGTGGATCTGGTGGTCCGCAGGCGAAATGCGAAACATTGAACCGTTGACCGCTCGGTTTTACCATCACCGATATGGCCGACGACCCGAACACCCGTGAGCGGATCCTGCGGACCGCGAGCGGGCTGTTCCAGCGGCAGGGCTACCACGCCACCGGTTTGAACCAAGTCCTTGCGGAAGGCAAGGCGCCCAAGGGTTCGCTGTACTTCCACTTCCCACGCGGCAAGGAACAGTTGGCGGCGGAGGCGGTCGCGACGGGCGGCCGGACGATCGCAGACGACCTGCGCGGCACGCCGCCAGGAACGCGGCCGTTGGCCAGCCTGGTCTCGTTCGTCGAGCGGCTCGGCGCGGAACTGGCGGCGACGGGGTTCCGGGCCGGCAGCCCGATCGCCACCGTGGCACTGGATGTGGCCAGTGACAGCGAACCGATCCGAGTCGCCTGCGTCGGCGCGTACCGGTCCTGGAGCGACGCGCTGACCGCCCGGTTCGCCGAGTGGGGCGTGCCGGCCGAGCGCAGGCAAACGCTTGCCACCGTGGTGATCGCGGCCGTCGAGGGCGCGCTGCTGCTGGCAAGGGTCCGCCAGGACCTGACCCCGCTGCACGAGGTCGCCGAACGGCTCGGCGACCTCGTCGCGGGCGAGAGTCGGCCCGTTACAGGGCCTTGAGTTCCTCGGTCACGGTGTTCACGGACGCCTTCGCGTCGCCGAACAGCATCGTCGTCTTCGAGTCGTAGTACAGCTCGTTCTCGATGCCGGCGAAACCCGGATTCATGGACCGTTTCAACACGATGATGGAACGGGCGTCGTCCACGTTCAGAATCGGCATGCCGTAGATCGGTGAACCGGAATTGGTGCGGGCGGCCGGATTCGTCACGTCGTTCGCGCCGATCACCAGCGCCACGTCGGTACGGGCGAATTCGCCGTTGATGTCGTCCATCTCGCGCAGCTGCTCGTACGGCACGTCGGCCTCGGCGAGCAGCACGTTCATGTGACCGGGCATCCGGCCGGCCACCGGGTGGATGGCGTACTTGACCTCGACGCCCCGCTCCTCCAACTGCTTGGCCATCTCGCGCACCGCGTGCTGCGCCTGCGCGACCGCCATGCCGTAGCCGGGCACGACGACCACCTGGTTGGCATAGGCCATCTGAATCGCCGCGTCGGCCGCACTCGTCTGCCGGACCGTCTTGTCACCGGCACCGCCGCCGTCACCGGCCAGCGCGACGCCACCGAACCCGCCGGCCACGATCGCCGGGATGGACCGGTTCATCGCCTTGGCCATCAGGTTCGTCAGGATCGAACCGGACGCGCCGACGATCATCCCGGCCACGATCAGCGCGGTGTTGTTCAGCGCCAGACCGGTCGCCGCAGCCGACAGACCGGTGCACGCGTTGAGCAGCGAGATGACGACGGGCATGTCGGCGCCGCCGATCGGCAGCACCACGAGCAGGCCGAGCGCCGCAGCGAACACCAGCACACCGATGATCAGGATCTGCGAGTCCACGCCGAGACCGATGGCCAGCGCACACGCCACCGCGGCCAGTAGCAGCGCCAGGTTCACCGGTTGCTGCAGTTTGCCGACGCTGATCGGCCGGCCGGGCAGGATCTCCTGGAGCTTGCCGTAGGCCACCAAAGAGCCCCAGAACGACACGGAACCGATGATCGCGGCGAAAAGCGACGTGACCGGGACATACGCTGCCAAATGCGCGTAACCGTGCAGGTCACGGAATTCCGTCCACGCGATCAACGCCACCGCGCCACCGCCGACACCGTTAAACAGCGCCACCATCTGCGGCATCGCGGTCATCTTCACCTGGCGGGCGCTGGGAATGCCGACCAGCGTGCCGAGAACAACGCCGAGAATGATCAGCAGCCAGTTCCCGTTCCCGAAATGCGGGTTGAGCAACGTCGCGATGATCGCGATCACCATGCCGACGGCGGCGATCCAGTTGCCGCGCACCGCGGTCCTCGGCCCGGTCAACCCCATCAGGCCGTAGATGAACAGCGCGAACGCGACAATGTAGAGAACCATGACGAAATTACTCATCGGCGGCGACGCCCTTCTGCTCGGGCTTCTTCTTGAACATGCCGAGCATCCGGTCGGTGACCAGGAATCCGCCGACCACGTTGATGGTGCCGAAGGTGATCGCGATGACCAGCAGGATCTTGTCCAGCGAGCCGGACGCGGTGGTGCCGAGGACGATGAGGCCACCGAGCAGCACGATGCCGTGAATGGCGTTGGTGCCCGACATCAATGGTGTGTGCAGGGTGTTGGGCACCTTGGAGATCACCGCGAAGCCGATGAATCCGGCCAGCACGAGGATCGCCAGATTGGCCAGGAACATCACGCCTCCTTGTCGCTCGTGACATCGCGGGTGACGCAGGATTTCGCAAGCACCTCGTCCGTGAAGTCCGGCGCGACGACACCGTCCTTCAGCATGAGTTCCAGCAGCGCCAACACATTCCGCGCGTACAACTCACTGGCATGCTCGGGCATGGTGGCCGGCAGGTTCAGCGGCGACGCGATCGTGACGTCGTGCTTGACCACGATCTGGCCCGGCTCGGTGAGTTCGCAGTTGCCACCGGTCTCGCCGGCCATGTCGACGATGACACTGCCCGGCCGCATGTTCTCGACGGCTTCGGCGGTCACCAGGCGCGGCGCCGGCCGGCCGGGCACCAGGGCCGTGGTGATCACGACGTCGAACTTGCTGATCGCTTCGCTGAGCTTGCGCTGCTGCTCGGCCCGTTCGTCGTCGGTCAGCGCACGGGCGTAGCCACCCTCGCCGGACGCCTCGATCCCCAGGTCGAGCCATTGCGCACCGAGCGACCGCACCTGCTCGGCCACCTCCGGCCGCACGTCGTACCCAGTCGTGCGGGCACCGAGCCTGCGGGCCGTCGCAAGCGCTTGCAGCCCCGCCACACCGACACCGAGCACCAGCACGGTAGCCGGTTTCACGGTGCCGGCGGCGGTGGTCAGCATCGGGAAGAAGCGGGTGGACTGCTCGGCGGCCAGCAGCACGGCCTTGTAGCCGGCCACGTTGGCCTGCGAGGACAGTGCGTCCATCGACTGGGCTCTGGAGATCCGGGGCACTGATTCCATGGCGAACCCGGTCACCCCGGCCGCGCGCAGTGCTTTGGTGGTCTCCGGGCTGGTCAGGGGGGTGAGGAAGCCGATCAGCACGGCGCCGGAGCGCAGCTTGCCGATCTCGTCCCCGCTCGGCGGGTTCACCTTGACCAGCACGTCCGCGGTCCAGGGGTCACCGATCGTCGCACCGGCTTCTTCGTACTGCCGGTCCGGGATCAGCGCGCCGAGGCCGGCATCGGCCTCGACCACGACATCCAGCCCGGCGGCCCGCAGCCGTTCGACGACCTTGGGCACCAGGGCGACCCGGCGCTCACCGGTCGCGGTCTCCCGCGGCACCCCGACCACCGTGCGTGCAGTGTTCTGTGCGGTCTCCGACGTCACTCGCGGAGCATGCCGTGTAGGAGCCACGTGAGTCCAGCAATGTGTGATGCGTGGCGCTTCACACTGTGACACCCACGGTCCGCATGATGGAACCGAATGGCCCGTTCGGCGGGCTGTTTCCGGTGGCCGGAAGCGTGAAATGAGCCTCGGAACCGATTCGGATTAGTCCGAACGTGTCATGAGCCGGAACGAAGTTCGGCAAACCCGGCGTCCACACGCTCGGTGAGCCGACGGATCTCGTCCCGAAGTTCGGCGATCAGCGCCGCCTGGTCGGCGACCCCGGCCCGGTAGTCACCCTTGGTGAGATCTTGCGCGTCGGGTTCGAGGTCGACCACGATCGCACCACCCGGTTCGAGACTGGCCGTGGCCACCTCGTCGATCGAACTGGCACCCTGCCGACGCACCGCCGCCACCACATTCGCCCGCCGCAGCCCGAGCCGGTGCAGGTTGCCGGTGACCCGACCGTTCGCCACAAGAACAGTCGGAACACCCTCGAAGATCCGGGTGAGCCGAGCCCGCCGGTTCACCACCCGCACCCAGCCGGCATTCACCGCGACCAGCACCACGGCACCGAGCAGCCCACCGGTGACGCTGTTGTCGTTGCCGATGATCGCATTCTGCACCACATTGGACAGCAACAACACGACGACGAGGTCGAACGTGTTGAGCTGGGCCAAATCCCGCTTGCCGGCCAGCCGCAGGAGAACCGCCAGTCCACCGTAGACGAGGACGGTACGCAGGACCTTCTCCAGCACCGGCACCTGGACGGTGAACAGGTCGGACCACATAGCGGTGCACCGCCCTTCTTTTGGTTCAGCTCCGTACCGAGGCGTCCAGCCTGGCCAACATGCCGTCGTAGATCCGGCGCAGCCCGCCGGGCGCGAACGTCCGCTCGAAGAACCCGCCGATGCCGGTCGCACCGTCCCACGTGGTCTCGACGGACACCGAACTGGTCCCGGCACCGGACGGCTTGACCGTCCACGTGGTCACCATCGTGGAATTGGCGTCCCGCTCGACCAGTTGGCCCTCGGCCGGCTCGGTGACCTCGATCAGGCAGTCCCGCACGCGCTTGCTGGTCGCGGCGAGCTTCCAGTGGACGGTGGTGCCGGCGCCGATGCCGCCGGCCCGCACCAGGTACTCGCTGAAGTGCTCGGTGAGCAGGATCGGTCGGATGTCGGCGTAGTCGGCAACCGCCTGCCGGACCACGTCGACCGGCGCGCCGATGGTCCGCTCCGCGATCGCCCGCACCCGCGCCATCTACAGTCCTCCATCGCACCGTGGCATGGCGCCATCGTGCCCGACCCCCATCCGCCTCAAACAGCCACCCCGAACGGCCACGCTCCGGCAGGCCGCAACCGACCGACCGCAATGATCCACCTGGCCGCGCTTGAAGAACCGGACGCGCTCCAACAGACGAGGCCATCCACCTGGGCCGCGCTCTAAACTGGACGCGCTTCAACAAACGAAACCGCCTAACAAACCGGGCGCTTGAGGCTTTTGGGCACGCAGTGCCCAGTCCTTCCGCTTTTTCCCGATCCCCAGCGCTTGCATGGTTTGTGGTGGTTTGTCAAGGGTTGCAATGCGAAGCAAGCAATCGGCGAAGCCGACGCGCAGCGCCCTTGACAAATCACCACAAACCATAGCGATAATAGCGAAATCGGGGAAATGCGA
>DATBCR010000353.1:0-10888 GCA_036270375.1 Pseudonocardiaceae bacterium
CGTGCTCTGGTACAACGCGACCCTGATGAAGCAGTGGGGCTACCAGGTCCCTACCACCTGGGAGCAGTACCAGGCGCTCGGCCAGAAGGTCGCCGCCGAGCATCCCGGCTACCTCCTCGGCGCCGCGGGCGACACCTTCACCCCGGAGATCTACCTGTGGGCCGGCAAGTGCGGCGCCAACCAGATCACCGGCCCCAAGGCCGTCACCGTGAACACGACCAGCCAGGACTGCACCCGGATGGCGTCGCTGCTGGACACGCTGATCAAGAACCACACCATGTCCACCAGCAGCGTGTTCAGTTCCGACTTCGACAAGAACGACGCCGGCAAGATCCTCATGATGCCCGGCCCGTCCTGGTACGGCGGCGCCCTGTTCCAGGGCACGTTCAAAGTCCCCGCCGGCCAGATCGCGATCGCCCCGATGCCGCAGTGGGCGGGTGCCACGACACCGTCGGTCGGCAACGTTGGCGGCGGCACCTGGCTAATGTCCGCGCACAGCGCCAATCTCAAGGCCGCCACCGCTTTCCTAACCTGGGTGACCACATCGCCCGACTACCAGGCCAAGATCGCACCCGGTTATCCGGCCTACACCCCGGCGGCCACGGCATGGCTGGCCAACCAGACCGCCACCGGGTACTACGCCGACGCCATCGCCCCGCCGCTACAGGCCGCCGCCGGACAGGTGTGGTCCGGCTGGGGCTACGGCCAGTTCAGCCAGGAGGCGATCTGGGCGGCCACCGTCACCCCGGGAATGACCGCGGGGCAGTCGATCGTCTCGCTGCTGCCGGCCTGGCACGACGCGGTCGTGAACTACGCGCGCTCCGACGGATACCAGGTCAGCCAGTGACCGCATCGGCGACCGCCGAAGACCGGGCCACGACACCGACGACGCGCCGGCGCCCGTGGCCCGGCCGAGCCGGCCACGGTTTCGTCGCCGGCTACCTGGTCCTGCTGATCGCCTTCGGGATCGTGCCGACCGCGTATGCGATCTACTTCGCGTTCACCAATGCGGGCAACACTTTCGCGGGCCTGTCGAACTTCACCGCTGCGGCCGGTGATTTCCGGTTCGTGGCGGCCGTCGGGCATGTCGCCCTCTATCTGGTGTGCTGGCTGGCCGCGCTGGTGGTGTTCGTGGTCGGGCTCGCGCTGCTGCTGCACCGTATGCGGGCACGCACGCTCAGCAGGGCGTTGCGGTTCCTGTACTACCTGCCCGGCGCCCTTGCCGGGGCGGCGGGCGTGTTGGTGTGGCTGTTCGTGCTCGACCCGACGGTCAGCCCGGTGGGTTTCCTGTTGCGCGCGTTCGGTTTCGACACCTTCGGCCAGGTCATCGCACCCGGGCACCTGCCGGTACTGTTCACCCTCGTCGCGTTCTGGACCGGCGCCGGTGGCTGGATCGTGGTGACGTACGGCGCGTTGAACAACATCCCCCTCGATCTGATCGAAGCGGCGCGGATCGACGGCGCCGGCGCGTGGCAGACCGCGCGGCGCATCCAGATTCCGTTGCTGCGCAAGTGGATCGTCTACATGGTGATCCTCACGTTCGCCGGCGGAACGCAGTTGTTCGTTGAGCCGCAACTGCTGTCGCAGGCGAGTGTCGGGGTCGCCGGCCGGGACTACTCGCTCAACCAGCTCTCCTACGACTTCGCCTTCCAGAACAACAACGTCAACACCGCCGCCGCCATCTCGGTCGAACTGCTGCTGGTCGGACTCGTCGCTGCGGGCCTGTTCGTCGTTCGATCGGGTTTCTTCGATGCCGACTGACGTCCGAGGGTCCACCGCCGCCGATGTGACAGTTGTGCCGCGACCGGGGGTCGGACGGACGGCGCGGCAACGCCGCGCCGTCCGCCGTGGACTGCCCAACCCGTTGCCTGCCGTGATCCTGGTGCTGTTCCTGCTGTTCTTCGTGGTCCCGGTGCTGTGGCTCGTGCTGGCGGCCACCAAGACCGACGACCAGCTCGTGCAGGACAACCCACTGTCGTTCGGGTCCTGGCACGCGCTGCGGGCCAATTGGAACGCGCTGACGGGGTTCCAGGGTGACGCGATCCTCCAGTGGTTGCGCAACTCGGCGTTGTACTCGTTCCTGGCATTGGTGATCACCCTGTGCGTGGTGGTGCCGGCCGGCTACGCGCTCGCGATGACCGAGTTCCACGGTCGGCGCACGCTGCTGGTGGTCACCCTCATCGTGATGCTGATGCCCAACGCGACGCTGGTAGTGCCGCTGTTCCTTGAGGTGAACGCGGTCGGTCTGATCGGCTCGATGTGGTCGATCATCCTGCCGTACGCGTTCTACCCGTTCGGGGTGTACCTGACCTACATCTACTTCAGCACGACGCTGCCGCCGGAACTGCTTGCCGCCGCACGGCTGGACGGCTGCTCCGAGTTCGGCGCGTTCCGCCACGTGGCCCTGCCCTTGGCCACACCCGTGGTCGCGCTGGTCGGGTTCTTCAGTTTCGTGGCCAACTGGACCAACTATTTCCTGCCCTACGTCCTGCTGCCCCAGACCGACCAGTTTCCGGTCCAGGTGGGCCTCGGCACGTTGCTGGACAACGTGCCCCAGTTCAACCCGACCGTCGGCACGCTCGCGGTGCAGCGCCCGGAACTGGCGCTGGCCACGCTGCTGGCGATCACCCCCGTCCTCATCGTCTTCCTGTTCTCCCAACGCTTCCTGGTCTCCGGCATGCTCGCCGGCGCCACCAAACAGTGAGCCACGACCGCCCCTGGAACGGAGAACACGGGATGCCACCCGTCATCACCGCCTCGGTACCGCTGCTCGAACCACCGGGCTGGGCGATCGCGCAACGCCAACTGTTCACCCTGCTCGACCACGCCTGGCGCCAGTTCGAACACGACTTCACCGGAACGGACGGCCGCCTGAACTACGGCGGTCGGCTCACCTCGCGCGACGGCGTGGACGACTTCTACGAGACGTTCTTCAACTGGCCCCAGCTCTACCTGCTCGGTGGCGCCGACGACCTGCTCGCCGCGTCGGAGCGGCACTGGACGGGAGTCACCCGGCAGCTCACCGAACTCGGCATGCTCCACGACGAGTACGAGCGCGGCTACGACTGGTTCCACCAGAGCGAAAGCCTGCTGCTGTTCTACTTCCTGTGCATGGCTGCGCCCGACATGTGGACTCAGCGGGCACGGCGCTTCGCGGACCTCTACGTCGACCCGGCACACGGC
Organism: Pseudonocardiaceae bacterium; assembly: GCA_036270375.1. Classification (GTDB taxonomy): domain Bacteria; phylum Actinomycetota; class Actinomycetes; order Mycobacteriales; family Pseudonocardiaceae; genus DATEPR01. Next base: position 3,184 of record DATBCR010000353.1, read on the forward strand.
AACTACGACCCGACGCACCGCATCATCCGCCGCCCGCACAACGGCAGCGACCCACAGCGAACGGGCCTGTTCGACGGCCGGCACTACCCCTGGCTGCCCGAGGAAGCCCAGCGGTACGGCTTTCCACTGGACTGGGTGCTGCCGCCCGGCACCGGCGAACCCCCGCGCGAGCACGACCCACGGCTTGGCGAGCAGATGCGCCGCAGAATGGGAGTGGGCGACACCGCGGTCAACCTCGCCGCGACCAGCCTCGTCCGCAACGCCCTGATGCTGTCCGGCGACTCGCGCTACCGGGACTGGATCGCCGAGTACGTCGGCGGATGGCGCGAACGCGCCACGGCCAACGGCGGCATCCTCCCCGACAACGTCGCCCCGGACGGCACGGTCGGCGGACTCATGGACGGTCGCTGGTACGGCGGCCACTACGGCTGGTCCTGGCCGCACGGCTGGTACGGCATCGGCCAGGCCGCCGCGGCCGCGGCGCTGGCAGCGGCCTCGGTCGGCGACGACTCGTTCCTGTGCCAGATACGGTCCACTATGGACGAGATCATCGCCAGGGGCAAGGTCATGGCCTTCACCGATGCGGACTCCAGCCTCCGTTCCAAGTGGACGGTCCAGTTGGGCGAGGACGTGAACACACCCATCCTGCACGTGCCGTACCGCTACGGTGACCGGGGCTGGTTCGACTACAACCCGATGCTGCTCTCGGTGCCAACGGCGTTGTGGCACCACACCGCCGCACCCGCCGATCGCGAGCGGATCGAACAACTGCGTGCGGCCGGCGGCCACGACTGGCGGACCGTGCGCGCGTTCCGCAGCAAGGAAGAAGCCGGCCACGAGGAGCCGTGGTTCGCCTTCCTCGCCGGCGACGACCCCGGGTATCCGGAGCGGATCCTGGCCGCGGCGCAGGCCCAGGTGCGGCATCGCCTGGCCCGCATGGAGAACTACGGCGGCCACGATGTGGCCGAGGCCGACATCCACCTGTGGCAGCAGTCGAATCCGGTGGTCACCGAGGCGCTCGTCCAGCTCACCTGGGGCGGCCCCCAGGTGCTGTACAACGGCGGCCTGCAGCAGGCACGCGTGCGCTACTACGACGCCCAGGCCAGGCGACCCGGTCTGCCGCCCACCGTTGCCGCCCTCGTGTCGAGCATCGATCCCGATGCGACCGTCGTCGATCTGGTCAACCTCGACCCTCGGGCGTCGCGCACGGTGATCGTGCAGGCCGGGGCGTTCGCCGAGGACACCATCCGCACCGTGCGCCACACCGCGTGCGCCGACCCCTCCTGGATCGGCGGCCTCTACGACTACGGGCACCAGACGCCCGCCGTGACATCGGCGGTCACCCACGTCGACGGGCCATGGCTCCAAGTGGCGCTACCCCGCTCCACCCGGATCCGTCTGACCTTACGGCTCGACCAGCACACGAATCGTCCCTCCTATCGCACACCGTTCGACATGCGTCCCACCCAGAAAGGATGGTTATGCGTCACAGCACACGATCAGCCATAGCCGCACTGGGCATCGCGGCCTGCACGGTCACCGGAGCGATGGTGGCCACGGCATCGGCACAAGCCACGGGCACACCTGTCACGACCATCGTCGTCGCCCCGGTCGGCAACGACGTGGCCGCCGGCGATGCCAGCCATCCGGTCGCCACCCTCGCCAGAGCCCAGGAACTGGCACGCACGGCAGCGAGCCAATCCGATGTGGTCGTGGACCTCGCGGGCGGCACCTACCGTCCGTCCGCCCCGCTGGAGTTCACCAGCGCGGACTCCGGACGCAACGGCCACACCGTCACCTGGCAGGCGATGCCCGGCCAGACACCGCTCGTGTCCGGCGCGCAGCCGGTGACCGGATGGACGCTGCACGACTCGGCCGCGAACATCTGGGCGGCGGCCGTACCCACGGGCATCGACTCGCGCCAACTCTATGTGGACGGCGCGCTCGCACCACGCGCGGCGATGCCGATCTCGCGCGGCGACGTCACCATCACCACAAGCGGCATGACCATCACGAACTCAGCGCTCAACTTCCTGGCGACGCTGCCCGAGCAGAACCGGATCGAGGTGGAGAGCCAGGACTCGTTCACCGACCGGTACGCACCCGTCCAGAGCATCAATGGCGCCACCGTCACCATGCAGCAACCCGCGTGGAACAACAACAACTGGGGCTACGACACGCTCGCCCACCCCTTCGCGGGCGGCCAGCTGCAGTTGGAGAACTCCCTCGCGTTCGTGAAGAACGCCGGACAGTGGTACCTGGACCCGCAGGCCGGGCAGCTCTACTACAAGGCGGCCGTCGGCCAGTCACCTGTCGGGCACGACGTCGAACTGCCGACGATGACATCGCTGGTCCACATCAACGGCAGCCTCGCCAACCCGGTCACCAACATCTCGATGCGGGGCATGACCTTCGAGTACACCACCTGGCTGCAGCCGGGCACCTCGATCGGGTACGCCGACGAGCAGAACGGCGCCTTCATCGGGGAAGCCTGGCAGCAACCGTCGGACTTCCTGACCTCGTGCCAGTCGGGCTGCACGCTGTTCGAGGCCGCGCGCAACAGCTGGCGGCAGGTCCCCGCCGCGGTACAGGTCTCCGCGGCCAACGGCGTCACCTTCGCCAACGACACCTTCACCCACCTCGGCCAGGTGGGACTGGGCATCGGCAACGACGCGGACGCCAACGCGTCCGGCATCGGTCTTGGCGCGTCCAACGTCACCGTCGACCACAACGTCTTCACGGACGACTCCGGTGCCGGCGTCGTGGTCGGCGGCGTGCAGCCCGACGCACACCACCCGTCCAACCCCGCGATGACCAACCAGAACATCACGATCACCAACAACCTGGTCACCAAAGTGGCCGAGGACTACAAGGAGATGTCCGGCATCCTGTCCACCTACGTCACGCACGCCGTCATCTCGCACAACGAGGTGTCCAACCTCGGTTACGACGGCATCGACGTCGGTTGGGGCTGGGGCGCCAACGATCCCGGCGGCAGCCAGGACTACCGCAACCGCGGTCTCTACAACTTCCAGCCGGTCTACACGACCCCGACCACGCTCAAGAACACCGTGATCAGCTTCAACCTCGTGCACGGCACCAAGAAGGTATTCCACGACGGCGGCAGCATCTACAACCTGTCGCTGAACCCTGGCAGCTCGATCGACCACAACTACGTCTTCGACAACCAGCACACGGTCGGCCTGTACCTGGACGAGGGTTCTCGCTCGCTGTCGTTGACGAACAACGTCATCCAGGACACCGGTGTCTGGGCCTTCACCAACGCCAATCCGAACAACAACACCAACGACAGCACCTTCGCGAACAACTGGTTGAACGGTGGGGCAACCCAGGTGGCGACCGGCCCACCGCACAACAACGTCCTGAGCAACAACGTCCAGGTCAGCGGCACGAACTGGCCATCGGGCGCCCAGCAGGTCATCCAGCAGGTCGGTGTGACACCCAGCGGCGGGACGACCGGCGGTGCGGTGCACGCGGTGGGCGCCGCCAGGTGCCTCGACGTGCCCGGCAGCAGCACCACCCCCGGCACGCAGCTGCAGATCTGGGACTGCAACGGTGGACCGAACCAGATCTGGACCCGCACCTCGGCCAACCAGTTGACTGTCTACAGTGGCAGCAACCAGATGTGCCTTGACGCGTTCAACAACCAGACCACACCCGGCACCAAGGTCGAGATCTGGACGTGCACTGGCGGGGCCAACCAGCAGTGGACCGTCAACGCCAACGGCACCGTCACCGGTACGCAGTCCGGGCTGTGCCTTGACGTCACCGGCGCCGGCACCGCCAACGGCACCCTGGTCGAACTGTGGACCTGCAACGGTGGCAGCAACCAGCAATGGACCCTCGGATAGTTGTAATTTTCGTTTCCCACAACAGATGTTGTTGACAGTGTAGTGCGTCGCGTGTGAGCGAATGGCGACGCACGGATCGCCCATGCGCGAATTCGACTACGAACGTGCTCCCTCGTTCGATTGTCGACACCGCGTCGATCCGCGCCACTTGACAGGATATGGCGTCTCGGGTTGATGTTATCGCCAACAAACACCGAATCATGCTCACCGGAGAACGGGGAGAAAACGTGAAGAACAGCGGGCTCACTGTGCACCGGATACTCGTCGCGGCCGCTGTCGTCCTCAGTGCCATGGTCGGCGTCGGCGTCGCGGCCGGGCCGGCACAGGCAGCGACATCACTGCCCTGCGACATCTACGCGGCCGGGGGCACACCGTGCGTCACGGCGCACAGTACCGTCCGGGCGCTTTTCGCGTCCTACAACGGGCCCCTGTACCAGGTGCAGCGGGCGTCCGATCACAGTTTCGCCGATATCGGCCTGATGTCGGCGGGTGGCGTTGCCAACGCGGCCACGCAGGTGTCGTTCTGCTCGGGTACCGCGTGCACGATCACGAAGATCTACGACCAGACCACAAACCACAACGACATGCCGATCTCGTGGGGCGGCTTCTGGAAAGGCCCTGGCCCCAACGGCTCGGATATCGGAGCCAACGCGATGGCGCTGCCGGTGACCGTGGCCGGGCACCCGGCGTTCGGCGTCCAGGTCACCCCCGGTGTCGGCTACCGGATCGACAACGCCAAGAACGTCCCCACCGGCGCCCAGCCCGAAGGGATCTACATGGTGACGTCGTCCAACAGCGTGGGCCAGTTCTGCTGTTTCGACTACGGCAGCGGTGAGACCTCGCACACCGACACCGGCAACGCCACCATGAACGCGATCGAATGGGGCACGGCATGCTGGTTCGGCGGCTGCACGGGCAGCGGACCGTGGGTGGAAGCCGACCTGGAAAACGGCATGTACAGCAGCAACACCGGCCCGAACAACGCGAACAACCCCGGCGTCCACTTCCCGTTCGTCAGCGCCATGGAGAAGAACAACGGCACTTCCAATTTCACCCTGAAATTCGGCAACACCACCAGCGGTGGCCTGACCACCACCTGGTCGGGACCACTGCCCAACGGCTACTCGCCGATGAAACTGCAACCCTCGATCCTGCTGGGCACCGGCGGCGACAACAGCAACAGCGCTCCCGGCGAGTTCTTCGAGGGAGCGGTGACTGCCGGCTACCCGTCGGACGCCACCGAGAACGCGGTGCAGGCCGACCTCAGCACCGCCGAATACAGCACCAGTAGCGTCGGAAGCAGCACAGGTGCGCTCCATGCGACGGGTGCGGGCAGGTGCCTTGACGTGCCGAACTCCTCGACGACGGCGGGCACGCAGGTCCAGATCTGGGACTGCTCAGGCGCCACCAACCAGACCTTCACCCATACCGCGTCGAACCAGCTGAGCGTCTACAACGGAGCCGACTGCCTTGACGCCAACGGCCAGGGCACCACCTCCGGCACCAAGGTGATCATCTGGCCGTGCAACAGCCAGGCCAACCAGCAGTGGAACGTCAACTCCAACGGCACGATCACCGGCGTGCAGTCCGGACTCTGCCTTGACGTCAGCGGCGCCGCCACCGCCAACGGCACCCTGGTCCAGCTGTGGACCTGCAACGGCGGCAGCAACCAGCAATGGACCCTCCACTAACGACGGCGGTCACCCCGTCCGGTGGCCGGACCGCCCTCCGGCCGGCCACCGGACTTCCCACCATCACAGCGTCATCCGCATGAGAGGTCTCGGTCATGTCCGCACTGGAGTTCAACCGTCGCAGGCTGCTTGCCACCGCCGGAGTCGTCGGCGCCGCCACGGCCAGCGGCATGCTGAGGGCCGGCACCGCCTGGGCCACCAGCGGTCCGCAGAGCTACACCCCGGCATGGGCGTCGGTCGACCAGCATCCACCAGCGCCGGAATGGTTCCAGGACGCCAAGTTCGGCATCTACTACCACTGGGGAATGCTCAGCGTCCCCGCGTTCGGCAACGAGTGGTACCCCCGCAACATGTGGATCAGCGGCTCGGCCGAGAACCAGCACCACATCGCCACCTACGGCGATCCGAACGCGTGGCCGACCCAGAACTTCATCCTCGGCGCGAACGACAAGTCCGGACGGTTCGTGAAGTTCGCGCCGAAGCTGGTGTCCGCAGGCGGCAGTTGGGACCCCAACGCGTGGGCGCAACTGTTCCACGACGCCGGCGCGAAGTTCGCCGGCCCGGTGGCCGAGCACCACGACGGCTTCTCGATGTGGAACAGCCAGGCGAACGAATGGAACTCCGTCAAGACGGGCCCCGGCCTGGACCTGTTGCAGATCCACGCGAACGCGATCCGGTCCAAGGGCCTGAAGCTGCTGACGGCGTTGCACCACGCCTACCACTTCAACGGCTACTACGACCACGTACCAACGCAATCCACGGACTCGCTGCGCCGGCTGTACGGCCAGAACGGCACCACCGCCGAAAACCAACTCTGGCTCGCCAAGATCACGGAGGTGATGAACGGCTACCAGCCCGACATCATCTGGCAGGACTTCGACCTCAGCCTGGTCGGAGAGTCCGATCGGCTGAACTTCCTCGCGAACTACTACAACCAAGCGGTGGCACTGAACAAGGACGTGGTCGCCACCTACAAGGACGGGTTCGACAGCCTGGGCGAGGTCTTCGACTTCGAACGTGGCGGGCCGGGCGGCATCCAGACCCCGTACTGGCTGACCGACGACAGCGTCTCACCGTCCACATGGGGCTTCATCTCCAACATCACCTACTTCACGACCCAGGCCATGGTGCACGCGCTGATCGACCGGGTCGCCAAGGGCGGCAACATGTTGCTCAACATCGCCCCGATGGCCGACGGCACCATCCCGTCCGCCCAACAGACGCTCCTACTGGGCATCGGCGACTACCTCGGCCGGTTCGGCGAGTCCGTCTACGCCACGCGGCTCTGGTCGACGTTCGGCGAAGGTCCGACGGCGATGGGCGGCGGTTCCTTCTCCGGTCCGAAAGCCGGTACGCCCCAGGACATCCGGTTCACCCGCAGCAAGGACAACACCGTGCTGTACGCCACCGCGCTGGGCTGGCAGGGCGGCACGATGACCGTGCAGACCCTCAACGCCAACCAGTTCAGCATCAGCAGCCTCGTGTCGGCCCAGTTGCTGAACAACACCGCCGGTACCTACGTCAACCTGCCCAAGCCCAGCCAGGACGCCGCCGGCCTGCACTTCGCGATGCCCTCGGCCAACCCGCCGTTCACCGCCCTGGCGTACGTGGTCAAGCTGACCTTCGCCGGCCAGATCCCCGTCCTGAACGCGGCCCCGGTGCCGACCGGCTGGACGAAGATCGCCAACGTCACCAGCGGCCTTGTCCTCGACGGCGGCGGCAACGTCGCGTCCGGATCGAACCTCAAGCAGTGGACCTGGAACGGCAGCACCAACCTGCAGTGGCAATTCGTGCCCCTCGGCGGCGGCTGGTACCGCATCGTCAACAACACCAACGGCATGGTCGCCGACAGCTGGGGCAACACGGCCAACGGCGCCCCCGCGCGGGAGGCACCGTGGAACGGCGGCAACAACCAGCAGTGGCGCCTCAACAGCACCGGCAACGGCCGCTTCCAGATCATCAACCGGGGCACCGGCACGGCCCTGGACGGCGCCGGCAGCACCGCGGTCGGCTCGACCGCCGTCCTGTGGACACCGAACAACAGCACCAACAACGAGTGGACCATCACCGCCGCCTGACTTCGGCGGCGCACACCACATCGTCGAATCAACCAACGGAGGTTGAGGACAGCTATGGGAAACA